>JAZTWH010000058.1:0-32014 GCA_045635765.1 Eubacteriales bacterium
ATGACGCCGAGGAGCAATCGGGGGAGGTCCAATCTTCCGATAACGCCGAGGAGCAATCGGGGGAGGTCCAATCTTCCGATAACGTCGAAGAGCAATCGGGGGAGGTCCAATCTTCCGATAACGTCGAAGAGCAATCGGGGGAGGTCCAATCTTCCGATAACGCCGAAGAGCAACCGAAGGAGGACGCCCAATGATCGCTGTGCTGAAACGGGAGCTGGTGGGCTTCTTTAAAAATTCCACCGCCTACTTAGTCCTTGCTATCTATGCCTTTTTGTCTGCGTTATTCTTCTGCCTGTTCGTGATGCTGAACAATACCAGTTATCTTGGGGGCTATTTTGGCCTTTGGTTGTTTATTGTGGAAATCATCGTGGTTTCCATTTTGTCTATGCGATTCTTTTCCGAGGAGAAGAAAAATAAGACCGATCAACTGATTTTCACCTCCCCCGTGAGTCTTTCCGGGGTGGTGATGGGAAAATTCCTTGGGGGTATGACGGTTTACACCGCCTGCACGATGATTAACCTGGTCTACGTATTTATCATAGACCTGTTCGGGACTCCCGATGCGGGGACAAACGTGGCAAATTTTGTGGGAACCCTTCTTTTGGGGGCCTGTATGATCTCCATTGCTTTGTTCGTGTCTTGCCTGACCGAGAATCCCATTGTGGCCGCCGGCGGCACTGCCGGAGTTTTTCTGTTTCTTATGATGGTGGATTTTGTGGCGTCCTTTCTTCGGGCCCTTTTCCCCCAATGGCTGCAGTGGTTCCCCGGAATGATCCAAAAGCTGAATATTTTTCTGTGGTACGATAATTTTGCCGGAGGGATCATTACCCTGAAATCGGTGATCTTTTACGTGACCCTTACGGCTATTTTCCTATTTTTGACGGTGCGGGTTCTGGAACGCCGCCGTTGGCGTTGAGGAGGTGGGGCAATGAAAAAGAAAGTAAAAGAAACGGGAATCCTTCTCTCAGAGGATACGGCCGAACTTGCTTACCATGTGGAGGTCCGCAAAAGCTTTTGGGCCAAGCTCCGCTACGGGGCTACTGCCACGGCGTTTACCGTGGTCTTTGTGGCGGTCATGATCGGCTTGAACGTGCTGGTGGGCCTTGCTTCCGATCGGTTCCCCCTCCAGTTGGATCTGACCGAAAAGCAGCTGTTCACCGTTAGTCAAGAAACGGTGGAATATTTGCAGAAATTGGAATATGATGTAGAACTGATCGTTCTGGGGGACGAGGCAAACTGGCGAAGCTATTCCACCTCCGCGTCTACCGGCTCCGAGTCCGGGCTGGGGGTCTCGGTCCACAAATATATCGTGGAGACCTTGGACCGCTATGCGGAGCTGTCATCCCACGTTAAGCTCTATTACGTGGACTACAACTATAATCCCGAATTTTTTAAAGAGCGAAACAACCTGCCCGTGACCGACGATCTGGGCGATGATCCGGTGCTGATCGTGTATTCTCCCGATACGGGGCGGTATCGCTTTATCCGCAATTCTCTCTTTTCAGACAGTCAATATCTCGCCCTGGAAAACCGCTTGAATACGGGGATTCGCTACGCCACGAACCCGGACATGAAGCGAATTGCCGTGATCAGCGGTCATGGGGAAAAGCCTCTCCGCTATTTTAAAGCGGTCATGGAAGACGACGGGTATATGGTGGACACCTTGGAATTGACTACCGTAGACAAAATTTCCGAGGATTATCAGCTGATCGTCATCTGTAATCCCACTCGGCAATATTCCGCCAGCGACGTTTCCAAAATCGACGCATTCCTTTCCAACAACGAACTGGAAGGAAAGAGCATGATGGTCTTTGGGGACCTGGATTACAGTAATTCCGACACGGAACTGCGGAATTATTTGGAGGAATGGGGCATTTCCTTTGGAAATGAATGTATCTACGATCCGGAACGCAGTACGACCCTCACCGGATCCGGCGCCACGTTCCGGGTCAATTATTCCGACGAGGCGGCGTCCATGACCGGCACTCTGTCCGCCGGAAGCTTTCAGCTGAATCTTCAGCTGGGCAAGACCCGGGCGTTGAAAAAGCTCTTTGAAGAGCAGGACGGCGTTGCGGTATATTCCCTGTTGCAAACCTCCAACACCTCCTTCTCCCGGTTCCAGGCCGCTTCCCGGAATGATTTCTCCGGGATCAAGAAGCAGGAGGGGGATACCTCCGGCCCCTTTGACGTAGGTCTGCTTGCATTGCGTAGCCGCTACGATGGGTTGAGTTCCTTTGCTACCTCCGTGGCGGTGTTCGGTTCCACGTCTCTGGTGGATGATTACTTTATTTCCAACGTGGACAGTGAAAACCAGGCAACCCAAGAATATATGGCTCAGTTGGTCCATTTTATGGCCGCACAAAGCGAAAACGAATTCAGTCACATTCCCACCGTCAGTCTCCTGACCGACACGTTGAAGTTTAAAAATGACGGCCAGATCACTGCCGTTTGGGTAGTCACTGCCGTGGCTATTCCCTTGTGCTTCCTTGCCGGCGGACTTTTCATCTGGAGAAGAAGAAAACATTTATGATTAAAAAACGCTTGCTTATCATCGGGATTTTCCTGGTGGTCTGTGCTTTGGTTGCCGGGGCCATCGTCTTGGTGCTGAAGATCGATCCCCCGGCCCCTCCGGAGGAGGAAAACCTGGACTTTGGCCTTACGGTCAACGACGAAGGAATTAAAGTGTACCGGTTTTCTCCCAAAAACGTAGACTACATGGAAATTACTAATCCCCACGGAACCTATCGGGTACGGATGGAAGGGGAACGGGTTTTTATTGTGGGCTACGAGAAGATTCCTCTTCTTTCCGCCTCTTCCAGAGGGTTGTTCCGCAGTGTGGAGACCCTGTCCTTGAATACGGTCGTAGATGAAAACTGCACCAATCCTTCCCGCTTTGGTTTGGACCAGCCCCAGGCAACCATTACTATTCAGGCCTACAGCGACGCGAACGTGACCTTCCATATCGGGGATGCCAGCCCTACCGGCGAATATTATTATATGTCGGTGAAGGGGGAGACCACCGTATATCTCATGGAACGGTTATTTGCGGAGCGATACCTGAAATCTGTTGCCGAATACTGTGATAAAAAAATCTATAAGACCTTCGATCCCGCCGCCGATTTCCGGGCGTTGACCATAAAATCTCCCACTCTGAACTTTTCTTTCCGCCAAGCCAACGAAGAGGAAAAGGCCATGGAAGGGATTTATTTCAGCAATGTCGCCATGGAATCTCCCCACCGATGGGGCGTGGACGGGACGGTTTTGGAAGAGGTTCTGACCACCATGGTGGACCTGTCCGCCGACGACGTGGTTCAGATGTGCGTGGAAGAGCAGGACCTCATCCCGTACGGCTTGGATAAACAATCCCGCACGGAGGTGGTTCTGACCGTCTATGCGGACCCCAACCCCACCATGTATAACAATGCCGCCAATCCCTATTACGACTCCTCCAAGCCCACCGGGGAATACCGTGAGTACACCGTCACCTATTGGCTCGGTAAGACCGTCGACAAACAGGTCTACGTGATGTTTGAAGGGTTCCCTGTGGTTTATTCCATGGGGAAGGATATGTTCCATTGGTTGGAATGGACCCCCTATCGGTATTGCACCAAGATGCTGTTCGGGGAATATTTGTCCAATTTGGAGTCTCTGACCGTGGCTTCGGCAGAGGGCGAATATACCTTCACCTTCTCCGGGGCCGATTCCGAGGAGAAAGAGGATTTACGGGTCAGTTGCGGCGACGTTGCCGTGGACGGGAATTCCTTCCGCAGTTTTTATACCAATATTATGGCAATGTACCCCAGCGGCGAAGGAACTATGCCGGAGCAGTCCGAGGCCATTTTGACCGTTTCCTATGCCACCAAGGACGGCCGCAACGAAAGCTTGTCCTTCTATTCGGTGGACTCCCGCAATTGCCTTGTCAAGGTCCGGAATCAGTCTTTTTTGACGGTTCGCATCACCGAGGTTCAAAAGGTGATCAACGATACTCAAAAACTGCTCAAGGGCCAGGAAATACGATAATATTCCCGGATCTCGCAGAAATATGCGGGATCCGGTTTTCCTTCATTTGTTAAGAAAAATTGAGGAAAGAACGAGGCTTTGCCACGTTGCTCTTTTACGTTCGCCACGGACGTTCGACCTACGCCCCCGATTCCCATCTTTACAAGGAAGGCCTTTCCACCGAATACAATTTTCGTTTCCACCGAATACAATTTTCGTTTCAGTTATTGATTTTTTCAACCGAAAAAATGCACCGCAGAATTTCTCTGCGGTGCGTTTTTTAACGTTATTTCTTGAGTTTGTTTCCGACCACGTCGGCGAGGGTTTCCTTGAATTGGTCTAAGGTGATGGCCCCCAGGTCCTCCCCGGAACGGTGGCGGACCGAGACGGTTCCGTTTTCCATATCCTTGTCTCCCAGGATCACCATGTAGGGGATCTTTTCCATCTGGGCGGAACGGATCTTGTATTTCAGGGTGTTCTGACTGTCGTCCACCGTGATCCGGTATCCCTTGGCCAACAGCTCCTTCTGAATTCCATCGGCATAGTCGTTGGCCCGGTCGGTGATGGTAAGAATCCGGACCTGCTCCGGGGCCATCCAGGTGGGAAGGGCACCGGCGTACTTTTCAATCAGGAAGGCCAAGGTTCTTTCGTAGCAACCCAGGCTGGTTCGGTGGATGATGTAGGGAAGCTTCTGCTGACCGTCGGAGTCGGTGTAGTACATGCCGAATTTTTCCGCCAGAAGCATATCAATCTGAATGGTGACGATGGTGTCTTCCTTGCCGAAAACGTTCTTATACTGAATATCCAGCTTAGGGCCGTAGAAGGCGGCTTCGTCGATTCCGATCTCGTACTGTACGTCCAGATTTTTCAGAATCTTTTCCATGACGGCCTGTGCCGTTTCCCACTGCTCCGCGGTTCCTTCATATTTATCGGTGTTGTTGGGATCCCATTGAGAGAACCGGAAGGTGCAATCCTCCAACAGGCCAATGGTTCCTAAAATTTCCTTGGCCAGACTCAGACAGTCGGCAAACTCTGTCTCCAACTGGACGGGACGGAGGACCAGGTGTCCTTCGGAAATGGTAAACTGGCGTACCCGGATCAGACCGTGCATTTCCCCGGAATCCTCGTTACGGAACAGGGTGGAGGTCTCTCCCAAACGCATGGGCAGGTCTCGGTAGCTTCTCGCCTTGTTCAGATAGACCTGATATTGGAAGGGGCAGGTCATGGGCCGAAGGGCGAGACATTCTTTTTCTTCGTCGTGGGGATCGCCCAAAACGAACATCCCGTCCAAATAGTGATCCCAGTGGCCGGAAATCCGATACAGGTCCCGCTTGGCCATCAAAGGAGTTTTGGTCAAAAGATAGCCGTGCTGCTGTTCCAGATCCTCTACCCAGCGTTGCAACAGCTGAATGACCCGGGAGCCCTTGGGCAACAGAATGGGTAATCCTTGGCCGATGGAATCCACCGTGGTGAAGTATTCCAATTCCCGGCCCAGCTTATTGTGGTCCCGCTTTTCCGCTTCTTCGGTCTGCTTGATGTATTCGTCTAGGTCCGCCTGATTGGCAAAGGCAACCCCGTTGATGCGGGTCAGCATCTTGTTGGCCTTGTCGCCCTTCCAGTAGGCACCGGATTGTTGGGTCAGCTTAAACGCCTTGACTCCCTTGGTGTAGGTCAGATGGGGGCCGATGCACATATCCACGTAATCTCCCTGCTGATAGAAGGAAATGACGGCGTCGGGAGCCAGATCTCCAATGTGCTCTTCCTTATATTTTTCTCCCCGTTCCCGCATCAGTTTTACCGCGTCTTCCCGGGACAGAGTAAAGGTCTTTATGGGCAGATTTTCTTTGGTAATCTTCTTCATTTCCGCTTCGATTCGGGGCAGGTCCTCCTCGGTCAGCTTTACGTCCCCCAGGTCTACGTCGTAATAAAACCCCCGTTCCGTTGCAGGTCCATATGCAAAATCCGCGTGGGGCCAAAGCTGCTGAATGGCCTGGGCCATAATGTGGGCGGCGGTGTGGCGGATAATATGCAGTTGCTCCTCTTCGGGACATTCTGCCACGTGGCCGTCGTTGTACAGTACCTTCATAATCTATCTTCCTTTCCGGTTATTACAAAATAAAAACACCCTCAAGGCATTTCTGCCTTAAGGGTGCAAAATTTGCACGGTTCCACCTTAACGTTTCACTCATTGCTCCCGTTGACGCCGGGGATACGGCAACACTTACTTCTTTCGGTTGGGCGTTGCGGCTCCGGAGTGGTCTTCGCTCGTCCCCTGCATAAAGAACTCACAGCAAACGTTCTTCTCTCTGAATGCTCAGGGAAGGCTACTCTCTCCATCAAAGCCTTTGGGTAC
Organism: Eubacteriales bacterium; assembly: GCA_045635765.1. Classification (GTDB taxonomy): domain Bacteria; phylum Bacillota; class Clostridia; order Oscillospirales; family UBA644; genus RGIG995. The sequence goes on from JAZTWH010000058.1 coordinate 6,353, forward strand.
GTTACGTACCTCTATATGATAGCACAATTTTTGTCGTTTGTCAAGGGGGTGGCTTATTTTTTATCGATGCCCAAGAATCGCATCAGGTTGTCCTCGTACACCAGTTGCCGTTTTTCTTGGGAAACCTGCAGTTCATCCAAAATGGAGCCATCCAGGGACAACAGCTTTTTGGTGTAATCGGTGCTATATTCCTTGGCCGAGTTGTCGGTGCCGAACAAAATGCTACGCTCGGTATCAAATCCCACGGTGTAGAGCTTGGTCAGCAATTCTTTCCGATAGATGTCGGGGGTGCCGGGGGTAAGGTCGAAGAACATCTCCGCCCCGTCCGGGTATATGGGAGAATATTTGTATTCGCTGTACAGGGCAATACATTCGTCGATCCAGGGCCAGGAGCAATGGGCCATGGAAAACCGCAAGTTTTTGATGGTCATCAGAGCTTCCCAGTTCAGGGGCCGGTTATACTGGGATCCGACCTGGTTATCCCAAAGAATTCCCGAATGGAAGAACGCAGGCTTGTTTAATTCCGCGAGTTTGCGTAACAATACCATGCATTTTTCTTCATATACGTAAAAGTTATTACAAATGAACTTAAAGCCCATGACGCCGGCCTTTACCGCCACGTCGATCTTGTCCAGGATATTTTCTTCATCGGGGTGAATCCACATGATGGGGAACAGACGGTCTTCGTATCCTCTGGTCCATTGCAGCAATTCTTCCAATCGGGTATCAAAGTCCGTGCCTGTGACCGGATGGGACGGCCCCGGCCAATTGGAGAAAACGCAACCGCCGTAAACCCCTGCAGCTTCCATGGATGCAATCATGGTCGCCGGATCCGGCTGGGGTGGGTTTTCCTTTCTAGAAAAGATATGAATGTGCATGTCGTAAATTTTCATATACTCTACGCTCCTTTTTTTGTTCTACCCCCATTATAACTTATTTTTTTTGAAAAATCAATAGGGAGAAAGACATTTTTTTTGGTTTTCAGAAAAATGTTTCAATCAGAGTAACCATAGAACAAAAGGGCATAAAAATCGGCTGAAGCAAGGGCGTTTTGTTGCTTCAGCCATGGAGAATAAAGAAATTTACAGATACTGACGGATGTCGATGGCTAACTTTTCTTCCAGATTGATCAGGCGTTTGGTAATGTCCTTGGCCTTTTCATCGGCGGCTTCGTATTCATTCAGATAACGGTTCAAAGACTTGACCCCCATGTTGCAGCCGTCGGTAATCAGGTCGGCAATGGTTTCGTCGGACTCATCCACCGAAAGCTTAACGTTGGTCTTGATCCAGGACATTCCCTTGGCAATGGGGTTCGGATCCTTTCCGTCATCGTGGAATCGGTCCAGGGCCCCCTGGATTTCATCGTTCAATTTAATATGCTCGTTCTTGCATTTGGTCAGATACTCCTTTAATTCCCGGCTTCTGACGTAATCCAGAACGTCGTCAATGGACGATACTCCCATCTTCACCCCTGCGTCACATTCCCGCAGTAGCTTTATGGTATCTTGTTCAATCATAAAAAATCCCACCTTTCTCAGATAATATCAGTGTTCCAAGAATCAGCGGGATTATGCGTCTTTCATTGATTTGTTTGTTTTTCGTCGCCTATTTCGTCAAGATAACCGGCGGTAATGACCCCGGAGGGTAATGCAACGATTGCGATCCCAAAAACCGAAGAAATCATGGTGACGATTCTGCCGACGGTTGTGACGGGATATATATCTCCGTATCCTACCAGTCAGCGAGATGGTTGCCCAGTAAATTGCATCAAAAAAGGTATCAAAGGATTCCGGTTCAACATTGTAGACAACCAATGCGGATACTATAACATATGCTACGGCAATTAACACTTTCTTCTGTTTTTTAAAAACTTTGGATATAATATCGAAACTTTTAGAATATCTTATAAATTTAAAGGCTCGAAAACTTTTAATGTTCGTAAGAGTCGAAAAAGTTTAAACAATTTGAAACTATTGTTGAGAATTGTAACAGAAGGCAAAATAGATAACCGGTCAATAATTGCCATTGGCGTCCATGGGTAAATAAAGAAAGATAGACCATTCTTTCTAATCTTATAGTCTGCTATAAAAAGCCTTAAAATGTAGTCAAAAATAAAAAACCCAACACTAGTCTATCCACTGAAAAACAGGGATTGTTTGTTTGAATGCAAGGGGAATAATGCTGATAACAATCGTAAGCATCATTACCAGGTCATAGACGGTGCTGTTCCGATTACGATTATCGCCCGGTTCAATGATTTCAAAAATTCTTCTTCTCATAGATGTGTCCTCACTAAAATTTTCCTTCTAAAAGTGTAGCACATGAACTTGGATGTCAGAGTTGCATGGAAATCAATTTCCCCGCAGGTCTGCGGACAAAGGAGGTTTACTGTCCCTGCGAATGTGAGAAATTAATTGAAAAAGGACTTTCTTGCGAAAGTCCTTTGTTGGTGCGGTCGGGGGGACTTGAACCCCCACGAGTCTCCTCACTACCACCTCAAAGTAGCGTGTCTGCCGATTCCACCACGACCGCATATGAAATTTTCATGCCTATATATTATAGCAACTTTGCAAGCGTTTGTCAAGGGGTAAATTTGAAAAAAAACGGAAATTATAAAAAATTTCCTGAGGATTCGACGATTGTTTGGGGCATAATAAGGACAAATACGATAAAGGAGAAAAAAAGAATGTTGATGCTTCATCGAAAAAAACACGGTTCCACCTCCATTGGTATTGCCGTGGCGGTCATCGCCGCCGCCCACATTGCCGCCGGAGTGCTTTTGTGCAAGGGTTCTTGCCATCATTCGGTTACGCTGCCCAAAATCGCAAAACGGGCAAAGCGGACCGTGGTTGGCCTGGTTCGGGAATTTTTATAAAATGAATACACCCTGTTTGTCTTGCTTCCCAAGGAAGTTTGGCAAAGAGGGTGTAGATTACTTAATATGCTTTGTTGTATTTTTTTCCGGGTTGCATTTCTTCTCCCAGCAGTTCTGAAACGGTAACAAATTCATATCCCTGCTCTGCCAAGGCAGGAAGGACGATTTTGACCGCTTCCAGGGAGTTGAAGTAGAGGTCGTGCATCAGGATAATATCCCCGGCGGTGGTTGCGGTGACGATGTTCTGCACGATGCGGTTGATGTTCTGCTGCGTTCTTCTGGAATAGGAGTAATCCTTGGTGTCCACATTCCACAAAATTACCGAATAGGGGGAGTTGGCCACCCGGGGATTAGTAATGGAGCCGCCTACGGGACGCATCAGGACGGGAGCTTTCCCCGTGACGCCTTCGATGAGAGACGCCGTCGTTTGAATCTCGTATTGATAGGTGCTTTCACTGCACTTGTTGTAATAGGCGGTGTGAGTATAGGCGTGGATTCCGATTTCGTGTCCCAAGTCCGAGGCGTATTTTACCACCCCGGAATCGTAGGTGGCATTGCCCATTCGGTTTCCCACCACAAAGAAGGTGCATCGGCCACCGTATTTGGCGAATTCATCGGCAATCGCCCTGGTCACCGGGGCATAGGGACCGTCGTCAAAGGTGAAGGCAATTTTTTTTGAACTCCCTTCCGGCGGAGGAGTGATCTGCCCTAAAATTTCGCTGAGGGGAATGTCTTGGGTCCCTCCGGGATTTTGGGTACTTTCCGTATTGGTCGTGCTTTGGGGCTGGGCATCGGTCTGAGTTCCGGTTTCTGTTTGCGTTTCGCTCTCGGTTTGGGTTTCGGCGCCGGAATCGGTCTGGGAATCGGTATCATCCTGGGATTCCGATCCGTCGGAGACCTCAGATCCGGAAACGCCGTCGGGTTGCTCTGACCGCAAGTCCGATTGGGATCCGGTGATGATTTGCGAGCCTTGGGAATCGGGAGACGGCTCGGGAGTATTGGAATTCCGCAGAGTCCAGGCAAGCAAAACAGACCCTGCCCCCAAAGCCAGCAGGAGCAAGGCACTCAGTATTCCTTTCCAAAGACGGTTTTTCTTCATAAAGAATTCTCCCGAATAAAGGTTTTTTTTATTATAACACCCAAAATGTCAAATGTCAATTCTTTTTGTCGGGTTTTGAAAAAAAGTTCGATTTCAAAGGAAATCCTTGACAAATTTGTCCTAATATGATATACTGAATCCGATTTTGGAGGGGTATTATGGATTTTGGACTTGATATGGAATTGCAACGGGTTTTTTCTTCCAACGGCTTGTCCTTGAACCGGGAACAGGAAGTACTGTTTTCCCGTCTCACACAGCAGATGCTTCGGGTCAACGGGTATATGAATCTGACGGCGGTTGTCGATCCCAAGCAGATCGCAGTGAAGCATTATGCGGACTGTGCATCTCTGGCGTCGTTGCCTTTGGCCGGAGAACGGGTCTGCGACGTGGGGGCAGGAGCCGGATTCCCCACCCTTCCCTTGGCGATTCTTCGTCCCGATTTGAGGATTACCGCCGTGGACTCCACCGAAAAGCGGATGAGGTACGTGGCTCAAACCGCCACGGAACTGGCCTTGACCGGGGTGTCGGTTTTAACCGCCCGTGCGGAAGAGATGGGAAAGCAGTCGGAATACCGGGAATCCTTTGATTTTGTGACAGCCCGTGCCGTGGCTCCGTTGAATCTTCTTTGCGAGTTGTGTTTGCCTTTGGTCGCAGTGGGGGGACGATTTTGTGCCCTGAAGGCCGCCGGAGGCAGAGAAGAGTTGGACCAATCTCGGAAGGCTGCGGAAATTTTAGGAGCAAAGGTCGCGGAGGTCCGGGAATTTTCCCTTTCCGATCCCTTTGGTACCATTCCCGAGGAAGGATTAAAACGGGTGCTGATTCTATTTGAAAAGGTTGCTCCCACCCCCGAGCAATACCCAAGACGGTATGCAAAAATGCAATCCAAGCCTTTGTAAAAACAAAAGGATTGTGAGGGCGTCCGCAAAAAATAAGGGAAACAAAGACGCTCCCCTTATGATTGCCGAAGAAAAGGCGTTTCATTCAACCGAATAAAAATGCAGAATACCCGCGGAATTCCTTCCCGCCCTGTTCTGCATTTTTTTATTGTGGCATTTACAGAACTGTTCCGTTAAGGATGGCCCGTTTCAAATGATTTCCTTCATATTCCAATTTCAGAGAAAAGAAGGGTGCGTCCTCATCCAACAGTCGCAAAAAGATTTTGTCCCCTTCCCATTGGGGCAAAGTGTCAAAGACCTGCTTTTTGATCCATTGTAATTCTCCTTCGGTGCAATCGATCAACTCTCCCTCCGCGGAGGTCCCGGTGAATAGGTGCATGTATTCTCCTTCGGAACGGTCAGACACGAAGGTTACGATCCCCCGGTATCGGTAGTCGGTCAGGGTCAGGCCCGTTTCCTCCTTGACTTCCCGCAGAACACATTCTTCCGGGGATTCATTCTCCTCAAAATGACCGCCGATGCCGATCCACATCCCCTCGTTAAGGTCGTTCTTTTTCTTGATCCGGTGGAGCAGAAGCACTTCCTCTTCCCGGAAAATATAACACAAGGTGGTATTTTTCATAGAGACAGTCCTTTCTTTGGGCGGTGTTTCCTCGGTTGCATAATACGGTATTTTACGATATTTTCTAATGTAAGACGGCGTGTTGTCAATTGTGCAAGGCGGTATTTCTCCGGTTGCGTAACGTGTTGCCACTAGGGGGGTACTTTCCGAAAACAAAGGGCCTGCAGAACGCAACTGCAGGCCCTTTCGTTTCATCGTCTTTTGGGATTCTCACTCTGACCGAGCAGGTAGTCCACCGAAACGTTATAAAAATTCGACAGGCGAATCAGTACGTCGGTGGGGATGTCTCTGGCTCCCAACTCGTAACGAGAGTAGCAAACCTGAGAGCAACTGAGGATCTGGGCGATGTCTGTTTGTGTGAGATCATGGTCTTCCCGAAGATCTCTGATCTTTTGGTACTGCATGGCGTACACTCCTGTTGTGTGATTTTTTTGTATGATGTGTTCATGCAGTGAATGCAGGAAATCTGCATTCCTGCGTTGGGTCTATTATAGCATACTTCTTTTCAAGATGTGTGAAAATAAACCGAAATGGTATAAAACTTTTTGTGAAATCATCGAAAAATGCCAAAAAACCGAAAAGTGGACCGGGGAGCCCTCCATTTGCCGGAACATTCCGTTACGGTATAAGACCCGGGAAAAATGTCAGAGCTTGTCTTGGGATCGTTGTTCTTTTCGGTAGATTTCGGGGGCAGGAGTGAGGGGGACGGAAAAAAGCCTTGATCGGTTTGTGACAGGATCCCTTCAGCATTTGTAGAATCGGTTTTCAGTCAAATATGGCCCATTCATAGCGAAATCCTTTAAATTCGGAAAAATTCCGCGAGCTCAAAAAAATACAGAGATTAAGAAGGTCAATCTTGTTATGCCTTGTTCTATTATGACACAAGACAAATCTCCGCGTCAAGAAACTGCCCCAATTTGTACTGTCTCCGCGAGCAGGGGCAATTCCTCGGTGGAGGGATCTTTTTTGTTCTTTTAAAAAATCCTGTTCGGAGAAAAAAGTTGGAATATTCTATTGACATTGCAACTTTTGCGTGCTATAATGTACTAAAAAAAGGGGAAAAGAGCTTTTTTCCCCGATAAAGGAGATTTTTTTGCATGGAACCGTTGAGTTTGTCTGTAAAACTGGAGAGTAATCACTCCTATTACGCCGAGAATGACATTTCTGTTTATTTGAAACAGACTTTTCGGTTGACTGACAGTATTTACCGATCTCTCTATACATCGGAAAAAAAATACCTGGATACGGCTTTTTATTTGAACGGGTTGAAAAACGTAACCTTGGATTTTTGCGGCAAAACTCTGTTGCTCCACGACGAGACCATTCAGCCCTTCGTATTGCATAACTGTGAAAACATCACGGTAAAGAACCTGACGATTCTGTACGAACGCAGTTTTATGAACGAAATTGACGTGGTGGATGCCGACTCCGAAAGAATTGTTCTGAAGCAAACGGAACGGCAAAAAAAGTTTTTCCCCATCAAGGTGGAGGACGGGTTGATCATTCCCGTATCCGGGGAAAAAGAATACCGGGACGGCCTTGCCTACCCCCACTTTTTTAATCTCTACTCCAAGGAGACGGGAGAGGTGGAAGCCATGTGCCTGATCCGCGTCGGAAAGGACCTTCCCGAAATTTCAAAGGAGGAATTCCCGTGGCATTATTATGTCCTTTGTGCCGAACAAAAAGGGGATTGCATTGAGCTTCGGGGGGAGATTCCCCAAGGGATCCGCCCGGGAACGGTCAGCGTTCAGTCCCATTCCCGGCGGGACGTAAGCGCATTGTTTTTGATTTCTTCCCAAGGGATTCTTTTGGAGAATGTCCGGGTCATGAATGGCTCCGGAATGGGGATTTTGGGGATGTACACCAAGGATATTACCTTAAACGGCGTTAAGTTTTTGAAGGATGAACAGTCCCAAGGGATGTCCACCAATGCGGCCGATGCCGTTCATCTGGTGTCCTGCTCCGGCAAAATTGAGATGACGGACAGCATTTTTGAAGGAATGAAGGACGATGCTGTGAATATTCATTGTAACTATTATACGGTCACCTCGGTGAAGGACGGACTGGTTTTTGCCAAGATCAAGACCGATATTCAGCGGGAGCCTGTGGTCAACGCCCATTACAAAATGTTTGATCAGGGGGATTGTCTGCAGTTGTTTTCCGGTTGTTCCATGGTGGAAAAGGGCAGATACACCGTAAAGAACGTCGAAGTGACGGACGAATTCGAAGTGGCTCTTCATTTGGACGGGGATCTGGAAGGCATTGAGGCGGGGGATACCCTTGAGAATTTTTCCACCCAGCCTGAATGCCACATTCAACGGTGTCGCTTTGGAAAGGCCAAGACCCATCTTCGCCTCCAGTCCAGAGGTAAGATCGTGATGGAGGATTGCGAATGTTCCCTGGTGGTGCTTCTTCCCGGGGATAAGAATTATTGGTACGAGGGAAGCCCCGTGCGGGATCTCACCATTCAAAATTGCACCTTTACCGGGGCGGGCGGTCGCATCGTCTCCCGGCCGGATTACTTCGAGGTCCGCCCGGAGGAATCCTATTACCACAAGGGAATCAAGATCCTTTCCAACCGTTTCGAGGCGGAAAATGCGCTTACCCTTTCTTCCTGTGAAGGGGTGACGTTCTTGGGGAATACCAATACCCGGGGCGTTCCCTTTCAAAATCAATTTACCGACTGTGACAAAATCGAGACCGATGCCTGAGTTTCAAAACCCGCCCGGAGAACCAACTCTCCGGGCGGGTTTTTCAGCTGTTCCTGTAAAACACCTTGGGTCGGCTTTTTGTTTTTTTTGTTTAAAATGACCAAAGTTTTAAAATATATTTATAACTATTGTGTATAAGGTATAAGAAAATGCAAAAACCCCCTTGACAACGGGGGTGAAACGTGTTATAATAAAACCACAAAGAGGAGAACCCCGGCGAGAGGAAATCCTCACCACGGTGCCTGCGGCACGACCACGCCGGAAGCGTTGTTTTCTTGGAAAAGGAGACGAGGAGTATGCGAAGCCCGAATATCTGATTTGGGTTGCCCCGGTAAGTGACCGAGGTGCCCCGAAATGATTCGACCCCGTTGGATTCCCCGAGAGGAGAACCGAAGGATGAGAAGTCCCAATATCTGAGTTGGGTGCCGTAGCAAAGGGTTACGGTTTCCCGAAATCGAAAAGCTCGTCCGAAGAAAACCCGGTCGTTTTCCCGGAAGGAGAACGAGAGATGAAAATTGCTAAAAAGTAACCCGGGTCGCATCCGCAACGTGCGGTGTGTCCCTTGAAATACTCACCCACGCCCTTCCCCGTAAGGAGAAAGGAAACGGAGTATGAATCTGCAAAAGTTCATGAAGCTTCAGACTGAATGAGCTGGGGGTCCGGGCAATCGGTCCGTGATTCCTGCCCAATTCCAAACCCCGTCTGATGCGAGGCTTGAAACCAATGAAGTAGTCAATTCCGCCCACGGAACGTGGGTCGGGCCGGACCATCCGGCACACCCGAATTCTGGAAACGAGGTACCGTCCAATGTTCTGATATCAACGGCTGGACTGATTGGTAGCGTCATTAGATTCGGAAAAATTAAAGTAAAATACAGGGGACAGATGGTTCTGTCCCCTTCGGTTTTATAGGATGCACAGAGGGTTCTGTGCATATTTTTATCGGTGTATATTTTTAACCCTTTTCGCAGATGGAACAAGGTTCCTTTCCATCTTCGATTGCTGCGGAACGGGGCGTTCCGATGACTTCCTTTGCCCGCTTCAGGGCAGAGCAATCGGGGGAGAGGTGGTACTTGGTTCCGCTGTTTGTTACGTATACCGTCGGGTCCAGTGAAGTATCCGAAAGGTTGGGAATCGCTTCCTGCCAGTCCTTCTTTTCTTTCAACTCCAAGCCCTCGGATAACCGGGCCGGGCCGTCCTGCCCTTGCCAAATTCCCAGGAGCGTCACCGCAACGAATGCGGCAAGAAATACCAGGACGATGGCAAGGCTTTGAATCCATCTCCGACTCATGGCGTTTCCCGGGGAAGGAATTTCCCCAAACCCGCTTCATGGAACGTGGTGTTTTTTTCGCATTGATTCATACGTCCTCCCAAGACGAACAAACGGTCCTCGCTTTTCTCGGTTGTGTTTCCTGATTTCCCGGGTTTTATTCCATTTTGGTTTAAAAACGAAGGAAAAGAGATTTTCATTAACGGTGAGGGGGTTATTTCGTCCGATAGAAAATAAATTTTACTTGATGCCGGACCTTTTGTCCGGGTGCAAGGAAGGAAAGAACTCCCTTTTCCCGCATCGCGGACCGGCCGTCGGGCGTGCAGTTGCCCGGCTCCAGCCCCAACACGTACATGGTTTGTCCCATCATCTTCCATTGGGTAAAATAGGGAAGGTTTTCTCCGTCGTATTCCATGGCAAGTCCAATGCCCAGCTTTGGTTGTTCCAGGGAGACCCGGGCCGCCTTTTCCATCTGGTGGTAGAAGCACATTTCCTCGTATCCGGCGGTGGGCGGTTCGATCTTATTCCAATCCCCGATTCCCGAGGCCGCATAATCGTTTCGGGGAGTAACGGATTTGGAAGGGATGTTCAGAACGGCATCCTCGTCCAGCAGGGGATACGCCATATTGCAATGATAAAGAAGCTCGTAGGGCTCTTCCCCTTCCCCCAAATTGGTAATGGTGTCGGTCAGGGTGAATTCGTTTTGATCCGAGGGGAAAAAGTATTCCCGTTCCAGCTTCAGATTCCGGCCGAAGGGACGGCTGTCGTAAAGCAGCCCCTTGACCCGGATCCCCTGGGGAGTTTGCTCGGCGAACAGATTGTGGCAGGGCGTATTGGACAGAGTCCCGTGCAGCGGCAATTCTTCCCCGTTGTCTACGTTGGGACTGCCCACGTTGTTCAGCCCGCAGGTGGTAAAGAAGCCTCCCGTAAATCCTTCCAGAAAGGGAAGGCCCGGTTGGGGACGCGTATGCCCGCAGGGGGATAAAAATCCTATATTTTGCCCTAAAAACGTTAATTCCGTTATGTCGGCCGCCCGATCCGGGGTGATCATACATTCCAGCCCCAGGCCGTTACGGATCCGACAAACCTTCATTCCGTCGCCCTTTCCTCCGTCTCTGCGGAAAAATTCTGCTCCCGCCAGCTGTTCCGGATGGCCCAAATAATAAGTTTTATCCATAAGATCCTCTTTTCTATGAATTTTCCAAAAGAAAAACGCCTTTTTCGGTTTCATTATAACAAATCAAAGGAGAAAAGTCAAGAGGAGCCTTTGAACCGAATCGGAAGCCCGGCTTCCACTCCCGCAAAAAATATGGAAAATGTGTGGAAACCGATTCCCCTTCTTGACAAACGTTATAGAATATGGTATGATATATTAAATAATTATGACTTTAACAATGCGGGTCATGCCGCAAGGAGACCGCTACATGGATGAACAAAGAATGACAGAGAACCGCATTGCTCTCGTGGGGCTTGCGGTCCTGGCCGTCGCCACCCTGGCCGTGTTTGCCTTCTGCTTTCTGGGGGCGGGGGACCTGTTTTCCGGAGGAGAGGACACCCCTCAAGTCCAGCATACTGCAGGAAGCAATGAGGGACCTCAGACCACAGATCGGGAGCAGATGTCCTCCATTATCGCCGAATTGCAGACGAAAATGAACCATTTCCAAACCCGATTGGATTCTCCGTATCTGATTCACGTCAGCGAATCTTCTCCCCTTCCCGAAGGGTACGAGGTAGGGGAATTGACCCCTCTGGGGGATTCTAAACTGAAGTTGGAGGCTGCCGCCGCCACCAAATTCAACGAGTTTTTGGCCGCCGCAAGCAAGGCTGGATACGCCGCCACGGTGACTGCCGCTTACCGCACCGAAACGCAACAGGAAAAGGCCTACAATGATGCCGTCCAGGGATATATGAACGCCGGATATCCGGCCGAAACGGCCCGTACCATGGCTGCCGCCTCCGTCGGGTCGGTCAACTGCTCGGAGCATCAATTGGGATTTGCCGTGGATTTCTCTAAGAAAGAAATGGCCTTGCTCGGCTCCGACGGCCGTTCTTTCGAGGAGTATCTGAACAACAGTATGCATAAGTACGGCTTTATTCTCAGTTATCCCGCCGGAGCAGAGGAGCAGACCGGCCACGATGCCAACACGGTCCACTACCGTTACGTGGGGGTTGAAGCTGCCGCTGAAATGACCAAGGAAGGGTGGACTCTGTCCGAATACCGGGATTATCTGCAGACCCAGATTGACTATCAGAAACAGTACATCCAATCTCTCGAGAATAAGTGAGGAACCCTATGAGAATTTGCTCTGCTTGCGGTTGCTGTAACGCAAACAATTCCCAACAATGTGTTATTTGCGGAGCCCCTTTATCTTCCCCCGAGCCGGGGACTCCCCCGGCCCGTCCAACGCCGGAGCCTGCTCCTATTTCAGCGGAGAACTCCGCTTCCACCCAAACCCCGGAACCGAACCCTGTTTCGATTCCGACACAGAACTCCGTTCCCACCCAAACCCCGGAACCCGAATCTGTTTCGGTTTTAGAGTCGAATCCCGATTTTGCTTCAGCACCCAAGTCTGTTCCCGGGGCCGTCCCCATTGGCGGTCCGGCTTCGGAGCTCCGGTCCGTGCCTTTGGGGTCCTCGGAGCCCTCGGTGTCTTTGGAGCCTTCGAAATCCCGGCCCGTGCCTTCGGAGCCCTCGGTGTCTTTGGAGCTTTCGGAGTCTTCGGAGAGTGGAAACGCTGACCGAATGGCCATTGCCGGGTTCGTTCTGTCTTTGATGGGGGTTGCTACCCTGATTACTTCGCCCCTTCAGCTGGCGGCGTTGCTTCTTTCTTTGGCGGCCCGAAAGGGGAAAAGATTTCGGGGCTTTCGGCGGACCGGTATTATTTTGTCGGCCGTTGCCTTGGTCCTTTCTTTGATTTTCTGGCTGGTTGTGGCTCTGAATACCGATGAGATTTTGCCCTCTCTTGCGGGCATAATGTATGAATCTAACTACTAAGGAGAATTCTGATGAACCGTCAAACCTCTCTCCCCGTTGCAGGGGAAACCGTTGCCCATATCCATACCACCATGGGGGATATTTCCGTCAAGTTTTTCCCCGAACAAGCACCCAAGGCGGTGGAAAATTTTCTTACCCATGCCAAGAACGGATTTTATAACGGCATTATCTTTCATCGGGTCATTCCCGATTTTATGATTCAAGGGGGAGACCCCACCGGAACCGGAATGGGGGGCGAAAGCATTTGGGGCAGACCCTTCCCCGATGAGTTTTCCCGGGAGCTGTTTAACCTCCGGGGGGCCCTTTCCATGGCCAACAGCGGTCCCAATACCAACGGGAGCCAGTTTTTTATCGTTCAGGCTCCTTCCGTCGATCCTCGGATGATGGAACAGGTCCGTCAGGTCTATCCCCGGGACGTTGCGGAGGAATACGCCGCATTGGGGGGGACTCCCTGGCTGGATTTCCGGCATACGGTGTTCGGACAGGTCTTTTCCGGAATGGACGTGGTGGATGCCATCTGTAACGTTCCCTGCAACGGCAACGATAAACCCTTAGAAGATGTTTCCATTGTCTCGGTTGACGTCGTGGAATATTAATTAAAACTTTTTTGGAGGTATACGATTATGAAACTGGGTGTTTTGGCCGTATTGCTCAGCGATCTTCCCTTGAAGGATGCCCTGGCCTATCTGAAACAGGAAGGGGCTCAAATGGTGGAAATCGGCTGCGGCGGATTTCCCGGAAAGGCCCATTGCGATCCCGAAGTGCTGCTGAATGATGAAGCGGCTTTTGCGGAATTCAAAAAGACCGTAGAGGAATCGGGCCTCGAAATTTCCGCTTTTTCTGCCCACGGCAATGCCGTTCATCCCAATAAGGAAATTGCGGAACAGTTCCATAAGGATTTTGAAAACGCCGTCCTTTTGGCGGAAAAAATGGGGGTTGACCGGGTGATTACCTTCTCCGGCTGTCCCGGGGATTGCTCCGAGTCCAAGCATCCCAACTGGGTTACCTGTCCTTGGCCCGACGACTTCTTGGAGGTCCTCGATTACCAGTGGAACGACGTTTTGATCCCCTATTGGAAAAAGGAAGCGGAATTCTGCCGTGCTCACGGCGTCAATAAGATCTGCTTTGAGCTTCATCCCGGGTTCTGTGTTTATAATCCCGAGACCCTTCTGAAGCTTCGGGAAGCTGTCGGACCGGAAATCGGTGCGAATTTCGACCCCTCCCACCTGGTTTGGCAGGGGATTGATCCCGTCCGGGCGATTTTTGCACTGAAGGATTGCATTTTCCATTTCCATGCCAAGGATACCAAGATCGACAAGTACAACGTTTCGGTCAACGGGGTCCTCGATACCAAGCATTACGGGGATATTGCCGGCCGGGGCTGGAGCTTCCGTTCCGTCGGCTACGGCAACGATGAAAAATACTGGAAAGACATCGTTTCCGCCCTCCGAACCATTGATTACGACTACGTTATGAGCATTGAGCACGAGGACGCCCTGATGTCCCCCAAGGAAGGACTGCGTAAGGCTATGTCCGTGTTGAAAAATGCCATAACCTTTGAAGGCAAAGGCGAAATGTTCTGGGCCTGACGGTCTGAAAAGGTCGGGTTTTTTCGTGTTCTTTGAAGGGAAGGTTTTCTCTTTGCGTGACCTGCCCGGAAGGATGAAAGACCCCCTTTTTCCGGCGATGGGAAACAGACCGTTGCACGCTCTCACGCTTATGGATGTTTGATCGCTCCCCGTCCGGCATACCGTCGGACGGGAGTGCATACTTTTTAAGGAAGGAATCTAAGGATGTGGGATTGGGAAACCTTACACTCCGCCTGTGACGAATGTCACCGTTGTGCCTTGGGGCAGACCCGAACCAATCCCGTGTTTGGGGTGGGCAACCCGTCGGCAGAGATCCTGTTCGTGGGGGAGGGCCCCGGGGAACAGGAGGATCTGAAGGGAGAACCCTTCGTGGGCAAGGCGGGGATTCTGTTGGATAAAATGTTAGCCTGCATCGGCTTGAGCCGGAAGGAGAACGTTTATATTACCAATATCGTCAAATGCCGGCCGCCCCGCAACCGGGATCCTCTCCCGGAGGAACGGCAGGCCTGTATTCTCTATTTGAGAGAGCAGACCAAGCTGATCCGTCCCAAAATTATTGTTTGCCTGGGGAAGGTTGCGGCAACGACGCTGATCGATCCGTCTTTTTCGATCATGCGGTCCCACGGGGAATGGTATTATCGAAAGGGCTTCTGGATCATTGCCACCTTTCACCCCGCTGCCCTGTTACGCAATGAAGCTCTCAAGAGAGATGCCTATGGGGATCTTCTCCGGATCCGTTCCAAATACGAGGAGTTGTTTGTGTCGGAAAAAAAAGGACCGCCCGAGGATTCGGACGGCCAAAAAAAGGAAGAAACGGAGAAGTAAAACATCGGTATTTATTATAACTTAATTTACATGCGAAAAACCGTGAAGTTTGAGAGAAAACTCCAAAAACAGTTCGACGGTTTTCGCCGGAGGGAATCTTTATGAGTAATGAAATGTTTGACAGTGCCCTGGCTACGGGAAAAAAGGTTTTGAAAAAGGCCGGAGAGACCGCCCTTGATCTGGCAGAGACGGCACGGATCAAATGGAAGATCGGGGAATTGAAAAGTGCCCTTTCCCGCAAGTACCTTCGCTTGGGTAAGCTGGCCTGCCGTACCATGGACGGAGGAGAGCTGACCATGGGCGAAGAGATGCAGCGAATTTACAATGAAATTAACGATCTGCAACAGAGGATTGACACTCTGAAGGAGGAGCTTTGAGCCATATTCTTATCTGTGCCATGGACGCGGAGGCCCAAGGGTTCCGTTCCATGCTCACCGACCGGGTGGATCAGACCGTGGGAGATCTCCTGTTTTCTTCGGGACTTCTCTGGGGACACCCCGTGACGGTGGTCAAATGCGGTGTTGGGAAGGTCAATGCCGCCTTGTGTGCCCAGACGGCCATTTTGCGTTTTTCTCCCCGTGCCGTGATTAACGTCGGCGTTGCCGGCGGCCTTGGCAAGGGCGTGGTCACGGGACACGTGGTGATTGGGAAGGATACGGTCCAGTATGACTTCGACCTGACGGCTCTGGGAGAAGAGGACGGGCTGGTTTTCCCTTGCGATGAAGCCTTGTCTCTCCGATTGATGGCCGCCGCCCGTTCCGTCTTGCCGGAGGGACGGCTGTCCTTGGGACGGATTGCCACGGGGGACCGGTTTGTGGGGGATTCTTCTACCGCTTCCCGGATTCGGGACCGCTATGGGGCTTTGGCCTGCGAGATGGAAGGCGGGGCCGTGGCCCAGGTCTGTGCCGCATCGGGGATCCCCTGCGGAGTCCTGCGGGCCATTTCCGACAATGCCAACGAACAGTCCGACGTGGATTTCCCCACTTTTTTGGATTCTGCCGTGGCAGAAACGGAGAAGATTATCCGTTCTTATTTTGAGGAAATTCTATGACCAAAAATGTGAAACAGCCCCGCAAGGGATTTTTGCTGGGGGCTATGATCCTGTCCCTTTCCGGGTTTCTTTCCAAGCTGTGCGGGGCGGTATTCAAGATCCCCCTGACCAACCTGGTGGGGCCGGAAGCCATGGGGTATTTCAGCTCCGCCTATTCTATATATAATTTCCTGCTTGCCTTGGCTACCGCCGGGATCCCCACGGGGATTTCCACTATGGTGGCCCGTTCTATTGCAAAAAAGAAATATAAGGACATTTCCTCTGTTCTGAAGATTGCGGCGGCCATTTTCGTTGCCCTGGGGACGACCCTTTCGGTGTTGGGCATGGTCTTTGCTCGGCCTCTGGCCCGGCTGATGAATTCCGACGAGGCCTATTATTGCGTTTTGGCCATTATGCCGGCGGTGTTCTTCATATCCGTCGTGGCCGTGTTCCGGGGGTTCTTTCAGGGCCATAACAACATGGTGCCCACGGCTTGGTCCAACGTGATCGAAGCCACCTTCAAGTTAGTCGCCGGGTACGGAATTGCCCTGGTTCTTCATTTACAGGGACAGCCCGCCTCCATCGTGGTGGGCGGTGCCATGGCAGGGGTGACCCTGGGCACCGTGATTTCTTCTCTTTTTATGCTTTTACGCTACGCTCTTCGGGGAAGGGCATACCGTCTGACTTGGGAGCCGGGAGAGTCGGTAGAGCGACCGACCTCCAAAAAGGTGCTGACAAAGGACTTCCTTTCCATTACGTTCCCCATTATGATCTCTTCGGTAACGTCGACGCTGATGAGTGCGGTGGATTCCTTTTTCGTCGTCAACCGAATGAAAATGTATTTTGACATTTCCCAGGCCAACATCCGCTGGGGGTGCTACGGGAGTATGGCGTTGCCCCTCTACAATCTTCCGTCCTTCTTGATTACCTCCATCGGTACCAGTCTGGTCCCGTCTATTTCCATGGCTTACGCCCGCAACGACAAAGACGGGATTCGCAATACGCTGGATAAAGCATTGAAATATGCCTCCATTTTGGCCTACGGGTGCGGCTTTGGTCTCAGTGCCGTTTCGGAAGGGGCCGTACGTCTTTTCTACGCTACCCAGTCCCAAGAGGATCTGCTGATCGCTTCCAAGCTACTTTCCATTATTTCCATTGCCCTGGTTTCCGTGGGGATTACCAACGTTACGGCTTCGATTTTGCAATCGGTGGGGAAGGCCCACCTGTCTGTGGTTTCCGTGGCCGTGGGATCTTTGATCAAAACCGTCACTACGTTTTTCCTCGTTTCCTTTCCCGAGATCAATATTTACGGAGCACCCCTTTCTACCAACATTGCATATCCCATCGTTCTTCTGATGAACCTGCTTTTCATCCGAAAGTACCTTGGTTACGTGCCCAAATTCCGGGACATCTTCCTGAAACCGTTGGTCTGTGCCGGGGGATGTTACGGTGCTGTAAAACTTGCCATTTGGGCATTGGGAGATTTTTCCGGGTCCCGTTGGGCGATTTTTCCGGAAATTCTCGTGGGGATTGTTGTGTATATTGCACTAATTTTTGCCGTAAAATTAGTTTCTTTTTGTGAAATACGGAAAATTTTTAAGAAATCATAACAAGACTATTGCAAAATGCGGGAAAATAGTGTAAAATAGTTATAGTCCCGGTTTTTCCTTGCGGTTGTGCGAAAAAAACCGGGTTTTCCATCCGTCCTCCCTTTGGGAGGTTGGTTTCGTGTAAGTTCATACCCGAACAGGGGAACTAAATAATATTTTTTCTTAAAGGAGAAAAGAAAATGAATAAGTTTGAACTGATCTCTGCTGTCGCAGAAAAAATGGACGTTTCCAAGAAGGACGCTGCCGCTTACTTGGAATGTGTTCTGGACACCATCACCGAAACTCTGAAGGCCGGCGAAAAGGTTCAGCTGGTTGGCTTCGGTAACTTCGACGTTCGCGAAAGAGCCGAAAGAGAAGGCCGCAATCCTCAGAAGCCCGAAGAAACCATTAAGATTCCCGCCACCAAGGTTCCCGTATTCAAGGCCGGCCGTATTCTGAAGGATGCTGTGAAATAAGAAATGCGTCTCGATAAATATCTGAAGGTGTCTCGCCTGATCAAGCGGCGGACGGTGGCAAGCGACGCTTGCTCCGCTTCCCGTGTCTGCGTCAACGGCAAGCCCGCGAAGCCTGCCCACGACGTAAAGGTCGGCGACGTCCTTGAGATATCCCTCGGCAATACGCCGTTGAGGGTGGAAGTGGTCCGAATTACGGAACACTCCCAGAAGGCGGATGCCGATTCCATGTACCGTGTCATAGAATGAATCGATTCCTCATATCCATTAGGATAGAGGAGTGATTCATATGACCGATACGCAAAATCTGGTTCTTCAGAACCGGGCTTCTCTCTCGGTTAGCGGAGTGACAGAGGTCTGCGGTTTTGACGAAAATTGTATTTCCATGGTAACGTCGTTGGGCGATCTTTTGGTAAAAGGAAAAGCCCTGCGTATCTCCCGTCTTTCTCTCGAAGTTGGAGAGGTTGAGGTTGAGGGGACGGTGGACAGCCTGGAATACACGAAATTAAGACGAAAAAGGGAAACCTTCCTCGCCCGTGTTTTTAAATAAGGGGGCGGGTGAGGAATGGTTCTTTCCAACGCTCAGCAGTTGTCCGTCTTGCTATGGTCGCTGTTGTTTGGCGTGTGCCTGGGGGCGGTCTACGATTTGCTCCGGGCATTTCGCATATTCGTTCAATGTTCCGCCGTTGCGGTTCTGTTCCAGGACCTGATCTACTTTCTTGTTTCCGCATTAGCCTCCTTTTTGTTCATCTTCGAGGTAAATGACGGAACGGTTCGCCTTTTCATCCTCTTCGCCTTCTTTGTGGGCGGAATGGGGGAACGGTGTACCGCCGGACTGATTCTTACCCGGCTTTGCCATCGGATTCAAAGTCACGTGCACCGGCGTCCCAAAAAGGGCCGTCGCAAATGCAAAAAAAGTAAAAAAGCACAAAAAACACAGAAAACACACGAAACACACGAAACACAAGACGTCACAACACACAGTTCAGCGAAAGCAGGGGAAACCATTGCATAAAATCATCGTAAAACGGTTGCTCGATATTTTTCTCACCGTTGCATTGATCGCGATTCTGACCGGTTTTGTGGTCAGACGGGTTGATATTGCCAAAACCGATGCCGAAATCGGTGCCGTGACCCGACAGATCCGGGATCAGGAATTGAAAAACGGTGAATTGGAAGATATTCTTTCGGAAGAAAATAAAGAAGACTTTTACCGCAATCAGGCGGAAGATATGGGATACGGTTATTCCAAAGAAAAGGTCTATCAAGATATTACCGGCTATTAAATAACATTTGGAAATTAGGGAAGGGAGTCGAGTGCGGTTTATTTCTAAAGCCGTGCCGTCCGTTTTATGGCAATTGAAATTGGGGTAATTACAGAAGGAAAAGTGACCGGAATTGCAAAATTCGGAGCCTTTGTAGCTCTGAGTGAGGGCAAGTCCGGCCTTGTGCATATTTCGGAGATTTCTACGGGCTTTGTCACCGACATCAACGAGCATCTGAAGGTCGGAGATGAGGTCAAGGTCAAGGTCGTCAGCATCGACGAGAAAGGCCGGATCAATCTGTCCATCCGTCAGGCTATGCCCCAGCCGGAGGCCCCGGCCCGTTCGGAGCGAGCCCCCCGTCCCCAGCAAAATACATACCGCTCCGATCCCCGGCCGGACTTTGTTCCCCCGGAGCCCAAGGGCCCTGCATCCTTTGAAGATATGCTTCAGAAATTCAAGCAGGATTCGGATTCCAAGCTCTCCGATCTGAAGGCCAAGGAAGACGGCGGCCGGGGTCGGAAGCGTTCCCGGAAATAACAAATACTTAAAAATCGGTTCCCATGAATGTGGAAACCGATTTTTTTATATGATTGAGCGACCTGTAATCCACAGGTCGCTCATATCTGTGATGGAGATGATCAGAGAATGATGCAGATCAAGCCGCCGCTGCCCTCGTTTGTGATCCGTTCCAGGGTTTCCTGCAATTTGAGCCTGGAATCGTCGGAAAGATGGTTCAGCTTTGTGTGTAATCCCTCGGTGACCAGTTCGTGGAGGGATTTGCCGAAAATGTTGCTGTCCCAGATTTTTTGGGGGGATTCTTCAAATTCGGTCAGAAGGTATTTTACTAAGTCCTCCGATTGCTTTTCGCTTCCCACGATGGGGGCCACTTCCGTTTCGATGGTTGCCTTGATGATATGGTAGGAGGGGGCGGAGGCCTTCAGTCGCACCCCGTATCGGCCGCCCTGTTTGGTGATTTCAGGCTCTTCCAGAGACAATTCTTCGATGGAAGGCGTCACGATTCCGTATCCCCGGAGATTTGCTTCCGTAAAGGCCTTTGCCAGTTTATCCACCTGCTGCTTGGTCCGGGACAGTTCGGACAGAACGGCAATCAGATCCCCTTCATTTTCCACCGTGAGGCCCGTGGTTTCGCTTAAAATCTGATAGAACAGCTCCTGGGGTAGGGTTGCATGGATGGACACTTTCCCGCAGCCCAATTCCACTCCGTCCAAATCCGCGTCGGTAATGTACTGATTTTCCCTCAAGTGGTCGATCAGGCCGTCGATTTGCCGGATTTTTTTCAGGGTCCGGGCCGATTCGCACAGATCGTCGATGACTCCCCTTCGGATGGGGTGATCTTCTTCCAGAAAACTGACCCACGGGGGCATGCGGATTCCGATCTCCCGAAGGGGAAATTCAAAAAGAATATGCTCCAAAATCTTGCGGACCGTTTTTTCCGTCAGATTCATGCAGTCGATCGGCAATACGGGAACGCCGTATTCCTGCTTCATTTTTTCGCACAGCTCCATGGTTTCCGGGGCCCTTGGAGAAGCGGAATTCAACAGAACAACGAAGGGCTTGTTGATTTCCTGCAGTTCCCGGATGACCCGTGCTTCTGCTTCCAGGTAACAGCTCCGGTCGATTTCGCCGATGCTTCCGTCGGTAGTAATGACAAGGCCGATAGTGGAGTGCTCCCGAATGACCTTTTGAGTCCCCACCTCTGCCGCCATATTAAAGGGAACAGGCTCCTCAAACCACGGGGTGCGGACCATCCGGGGCTGGTCGTTTTCGATGTAACCCAACGCATCGGGGACGATATAGCCTACGCAGTCGATCATTCGGACCCGGAAAGAGGCGTTTTCCTGAAGACTGACCTCCACGGCTTCGTTTGGAATAAACTTCGGTTCGGTGGTCATGATGGTCCGGCCTGCGGCAGATTGGGGCAGCTCGTCGGTAGCCCGGTCTTTGCCGTAGGGATCGGAAATGTTGGGAAGAACCAGAGCCTCCATGAATTTCTTAATAAAGGTGGATTTCCCCGTCCGCACCGGCCCCACCACGCCGATGTAAATATCTCCGCCCGTCCGGGCCGCAATGTCCTGATAAATGTTTGTATTGGCCATAGGTCTTCCTCCATCTGTCATTTCGTTTTGTACCATCTTATGCCTGTACGGACAGATTTATGACAAACCCTTCTCTTTCCTTCAGAGGAGAAAACGGCACCTTTTACGCCTTATTGTAAAATAAACCGATACGGTATGAACTCTTGGGCAAAATGCGAAAAAATACGCTTTTCCCGTCTTGTATCCTATACCGTATCGGTTTTGTATTTTATAAAATAATTGATTTTAAAAATTATTTCTATGCATTGCTTTCTATGAATTACTTTTTTCCGTCGAGGGCCTTCTTTATGGCCACCGGGGCGTAGGCGGCGAAGCAGTGATCCCGGCTTCCTTTCCCTTCCCGGGATTCCCACAGGATTTCCGACTCCTGTTCCATGCTCCCGAAAAAGTCCCGGACGTCCTGCAGGACCGAATCGTACAAGAAGTTCGTGGGGTAATTGACGTCCGGGTCCATCGATTGGCCGCACTCCACTCCAATTCACACAATTCTGGGAGGGGAGTCGTTCCAAAAATCCGTCCTCGTTTTCGCATATCCGATAGGAATCCAGCAGCTTTTCCATGGAGGGACGGAACAATTCCCGGTCCTCGGTGGGGTTCCGCTAAAAGGTCATGGTCGTAGACAGGCCTTTTGGATCGACGGGACATGCTTTCAAAAACATACGGAGTTTCCCCGTTCCTTCCAAAGGGGGTGTAAAAAGCATTTATAGGGATAATCGGTAAAACTTTTTATTTTTTCCCTTGGCGGTCCAATCGGCGGTTGCGGAAGTACAAAATCAAATCCACGGATACCATCAAGAAATTCAGAACGTAAAAGAACAGTACGTACCACTTTTCTCCAAAGTGCATCATATAGGACTTATTCATAAACTTGGAAAGAATCCCGGCCACGTAGCCCAACAGGATCAAGACTAAGAAGGCAAGGCTTTTTCCCTTTGCCGTCCGGGCCTTGTAGGATTTTATTACGTTCATGGGCCAGGATGCTCCGAAACATACGATCATGGTAATTTCAAGAAACTCACTCATAAAATCATTCCTCTTTCAAGATGACTTATTATAACAAATTCTGCCCCAAATGTAAAGGGGCAGAAGGGAAAGAGCGGAAATTTGTCAAATTTATTTTATTTTTCATCGGGATCGGGGCGGAGGGTAATTGTGCCCCCGTTGTCCCTCAAATCGTTCGCCAAATTGTCCTTAAGATCGTCCCTCAAGTCTTTGAGGCAAGTTTCTTGATTATCCCCGGAATATTCCTGAAGGGGGAAGGTCCCTTGGCCGGGGCAGGAGGGAAAGAATTTGGGATAGAGCACAAAGGAAACGGTCTGATGCTCCTGATCCCGGAAGGTAATGACGTAATCTCCGTAAAATTGGTTCCATTCAATTTTTTCAAAATTTAAATTCAATTCGGGAAATTGGTCCTGCACGTAGTTGCAACCCCAAATTCTACCGATTTGTTTGGGAATCATACCGCTGCCCCAAAGGGTGGCAATCAAAAGGAGCCCCACGGTTAGGGAAAGAGGAACAAAGGCTTTTTTCATTTCTTTTGGCCTTTCTTTTTTTTGCGGCGGGGTTTCAGAATCTTTTGATAGATCAAAATGCCTGCAATGCTCACGGCGGCGGTGATTCCAAAGGCCACGGCGGCAAAAATATATTTTTCCTCTCCCAAGGCATCGCCTCCGATGGTGGAGGTAACGATGGAGGGAATCCGGGCCACGGCAGAGATCAGGATCCAGGTGCCTAATTTCATGTCCGTTAGTCCCACAAAATAGCATAGCAGGTCCTTGGGCGTTCCGGGAATAAAAAAGACCAAAAAGGTGATCCAGTTTCGGCGTTTCGCCGACCGTAAAAACCAGAGAGATCGAATTTTTTCCACGGGGAAGAAAATCTCCACCAGTCGGATTCCGAATTTTCGGACCAGCTGAAAGACCATGGTCCCTCCCAGGGTGGTGGCGATCATACAAAGGAGGGTTCCTTCCATCGCCCCAAAGGCGTAGCCGGCCCCGATCTCCAAGGGTTCTCCGGGAATAATGGCGAAGATGACTTGAAATACCGTCATTGCCACAAAGGCGAGTCTGCTCCAGATCCCGTGACTGTCTACCCATGCCCGGAACTGTTCCGGCTGCTGCACGAAGCGGAGCATAGGGCAGCCGATAAACACCGCGACCAACACGCTAAAGGTCAGGCCGATCCCTAGGACCCCCAACCCGAACCAGCGTTTCTGTTTCGGAGTCAGATGTTGAATTTTTTCTTTGACACGATGTTTCACGGCAGATCTCCCGTTAGTTTGTTTGGTTTTCGGTTAGCAGGGGAAAGGTAATGGTCACCTTGAACAGGTCCGCATCCACGGAAATATCAAAGGTTCCCTGTTGTAATTCCACAAAGCTTCGGGCAATAGCCAGCCCCAGACCGCTTCCCTCTCCGTGTCGGGACCGATCTCCCCGGACGAACCGTTCGGTCAGTTCCTCCGGGCGGAGGTCCAGCGGATCTCTGGAAATATTTCGGAAGGTGATCACTGCCTGGTCTCCTTCTGCCGAAAGCCCTAGATATACGCGCGTTCCCGAAAGGGCGTATTTGCAGATATTGTTCATTAAGTTGTCGAAGACCCTCCACAGTCTTTGTCCGTCTGCCAGGACCGTCACCGGCTGCTCCGGCTTGGAAAGCAGGACCGTAAGATGATATTCCGCCGTCTTTTCTTGATATTCCCCCACGGTTTGCTCCAAAAGGACCCCCAAATCGCAGGGGGCGGTCCGCAGGACCAACGCCCCGGAGGATGCCTTGGATGCCTCCATAATATCGTCGGTCAGCTTTTTTAATCGGGCTGACTGCCGGTTGAGCACCGACAGATATTCTGCCGTCCGTTCGTTCATTTCCGATTCCTTGGATAAAAGATCCACGTAATTGATGATGGACGTGAGGGGCGTTTTAATATCGTGGGAAACGTTGGTGATCAGTTCCGCCTTCATTCGTTCGCTTTTGATCCGTTCGTTTACGGCGGTGTTCAGGCCGTCTCCGATGCGGTTCAAGGTTTCTCCGTGACGTTTCAGGGGCCCCGCTAAAAATCTGGTGTCCATCTTATAATCCAGATTGCCGTCGGCAATGGAACGACCGTGCTGTTCCACCGAGGAGAAACCCAAGGCGAGGGCAAGGGCCAAGAAAAATCCGGCGACGGATTCCAGGGTCAGCAACAAAAAAGCCAAGGGCTCCCCGGTCAAGAATCCCAAAATGATATTGCAGGCGGCCAAAAATCCGGCCACGGAGGCCACTGTAGGAACCGTGGGGATCTTTTGAAGGAGACTTCCAAGGAGCCTTCGTCCCCGTTCCACAGTACGAAACAGTATGATGCAAACGCGGCCCAGGATGGAGGTCCGCAGAATTCCGCCCACCTTGATGCGGGCGGCCAAGGAACAGATCAACGCCAACAGCAGGGCAGACGCCGTCCATCCCAACAGAGGAAGGCAAAGCAGCCAAAGGGAAATCCGTTCGCTTTCCAGGGTGATCCACCCCAAAAGGACGAGCCCCGTGATTCCGCCCCCGGTCAGGAGCAAAAACAGATCGAAGGGAATTTTATTGACCCCTCGAAGAATAGGCACTTCCTGCCGGCCCCTTCTCCCGGCCACAAGACACAGAAAGCCGATCCCCACCCCGGTCAGAAGAAGGGAGGCGACGGTGACGGTCAGAAAGATCCAACGCCGTCCGTGGAGGGAATCCACCGCTTTGAGGGTCCAGTACATATCTCCCGAGGTGACCGGATTATGGGCATCGTAGCCCCCCGTTACCACGTATTGCGGGGTTTTGCCCATGTGATTCTCGTCCTGTAAAAAGGCCGAATCATAGTAGGAATAGCGATTGCCGTAGGCGTCGTAGCCCTCTTCCTTCCACTCAAAATAATAGTAGGTCTGCGTGTATTGGGTGTGTTCGGTGGAGGTTCCCGCCACCTTCTTTCCGTCCGTATCGGTCACCGTATAGCGGAAATTTGGGTCGTTTGCCACGGCGTGATTGTAATAGGCTCCCCGAAAGGAGGAATGACATTCCTTGGCGATCTTCCGGGTGATCAAATCTTTTTTCAGATCCTCCTTGGAATAATCGTGAAACTGAAAGACCTCCAGCGTTACCGTCAAGGCACCGCCGGCCACCGTCACCAAAAACAGGGTGGCCGTCAAAAGAAAGGCGAAAATTTTTACCGGGAGTGCGTGAAGTACCGTTTTTATTTTATTTTCCCCCTTCCAGCTTGTATCCCTGGCCCCAAACCACCTTCAGGTGTCGGGGATCTGCGGGATCAATCTCAATTTTTTCGCGCAGATGGCGGATATGAA
>JAZTWH010000059.1:0-3626 GCA_045635765.1 Eubacteriales bacterium
ACTCTTCGTCACGAGACCACTCCCTGCATCACCTCTACTTATATCCCCACCCTTGCCGGCAGACTCTTCTTCCTGGACGAATTGGCCGGTCCGTTGGTCGCGGAGTGTAACTGATGATGGCAGACCGAAAAGGAATTGCCGTTGTCGGCTCGTTGATCGTTGACAACATTTATGAAATTTCTTCTTATCCTGCGGAAGGGGAATTGGTTCAGATTCGCTCCATCAAACGGGCTTGCGGCGGACTGGTTCCCAACAACGGCATCGGTTTGAAAAAAATTGCTCCCCATATGCCCATTTATGCGGTGGGAAAGGTGGGAGCGGACGATCCCGGAAAGTTTGCCCTGGATCAAATGAAAGAGGCAGGGCTGGACATTTCCGGCGTAACGGTCTCTGAGGACGCCACCAGCTTTACCGACGTTATGAGCATCCCGGGCTCCCAACGCACCTTCTTTACCTATCCGGGGGCCTGTGCTTGCTTCGGTGCCGACGACGTGGATCTGGACCGCATCCCTTGTAAAATGCTCCATCTAGGGTATTTTCTCCTCCTGGATAAGGTGGATCGAGGGGATGGTCTGGAGATCCTGAAGCAGGCCAAATCCCGGGGGATCACCACCTCCATCGACCTGGTCAGTGAGAACAGCGATCGGTATTCTCTGGTCATTCCCTGTCTGCCTTACGTGGATAATCTGATTATCAACGAGGTGGAGGCTGGAAAGATCTGTGGCATGGAGCCTACGGAGGAGAACCTCCCCGCCATTGCGGAAAAATTGCTGGAAATGGGCGTCCGGGAACGGGTCATCGTCCATATGCCTTCCATGGGACTTTGTAAAACGCGGGACTCTCTGACCGTTCTTCCTTCGGTGGAATTGCCCAAGGGGTACATCAAGGGAAAGACCGGAGCGGGAGACGCCTTCTGTTCCGGGGCCTTGATCGCCATCGAACGGGGGGCTTCCCCCAAGGAGATCCTGGAATTGGCTGAGGCTGCCGCCGTGGCATCCCTTTCCGCCGCCGATTCCGTATCGGGAATCCAAGAAGAATCTGTAATCCTCGAAAACATTAGAAAGTTCAGTAGGTAAAAGATTATGTTAGTGAATTTAAAAGAAATTCTTGAAATTGCAGAACGGGACAACATTGCCGTTGGAATGTTCAACGCCACCGGCTTTGACAGTCTGCAGGCCGTCATTGCCGCTGCGGAAGAGCTGAATCAGCCGGTAATCATTGCCCATGCGGAAGTCCATAACGTGTACAACGATATTTCTATCGTTGGTCCCGCTATGGTAGCCGCCGCACAAAATGCAAAGGTTCCCGTCTGCGTCCATCTGGACCACGGAGTCACGATGGAAATGATCTACCGTGCCCTTCGGATTGGGTTTACTTCCGTCATGATCGACGCATCGGCTCTGCCCTATGAGGAAAACCTCGCCCTCACCAAGCAGGTAGTAGAAATGGCCCATGCCATGGGCGTCAGTGTCGAAGCGGAACTGGGCCGCCTGGTCACGGGAGAAGCCGGAAGCAAAGAAGAGCTCAATGCGGATATGAAAGCGGAAGATTTCTATACCGACCCCGCCGAAGCAGAGGCCTTCTGCAAGGAGACCGGCGTAGACGCCCTTGCCATCGCTTTCGGTACGGCCCATGGATTCTACAACGCCCAGCCCAAGCTGGACTTTGACGTGGTGAAAAACGTGGCAAAGGCTACGGGACTTCCTTTGGTCATGCACGGCGGAAGCGGTGTCTCCGAGGAGGGTTTCCGGGCCGCCATTGCCAACGGAATCCGTAAGGTCAATTACTATTCTTATATGTCCAAAGCCGGATACGAAGCCGCAAAGGCCGAGATCGAAAAGGGCGGCAGCAGTTATCTCCATGATGTGGAATACGCCGCAATGAAGGCAATGAAGGAAGACGTAAAGCAGGCCATTTCTGTTTTTGCAAATTTGAAGTAATCTGAAAGGAGAATCCGAAGTGAAAAAAGGTATTAGTATTTGGTCCTTCCCCGGTCAGAGCTTGGAGAAGAATTTTGCCTTGGCCAAGGATGCCGGCTTTGACGGGGTGGAGGTTGCTTTTCACGAAGAGGGAGAAGTCAGCGTCCATTCTACCGAAAAGGATCTGTTGGCTGTAAAGAAATCCGCGGAAAACAACGGCATTGAGCTGTACAGCGTTGCCGGCGGAGTTTATTGGGATCATTGGTTGACCGACGATGACAAAGACGAACGGGAATTTGCCAAGGATTTGGTCCGTAAGCACCTCTACGCCGCCAAGGTATTGGGATGCGACACCATCCTGGTGGTCCCCGGCTCGGTCAATGCGGAATTCGCCGCCCCCGGCAAGGTCGTTGATTATCAGGATGCCTACGACCGCAGCTTGGAAGCCTTCCGGGAATTGAAGGAAGAGGCCGAAAAGCTCCAGGTCAACATCGGAATCGAAAACGTCTGGAACCGATTCCTGGTATCTCCCATTGAAATGAAGGAGTTCATTGACAAGATCGACAGCCCCTTCGTGGGAAGCTACTTCGACGTGGGCAACGTCTTGTTTAACGGATTCCCCGAGCATTGGATCAAGATCTTGGGCAATCGGATCAAGAAGGTCCACTTCAAGGATTATCGGGTGGCCGCCGGCGGTCTGCACGGATTCGTCGATCTGTTGGCCGGTGACGTCAATTATCCCGCGGTCATGGATGCCTTCAAGGCCATCGGCTATGACGGCTGGGTTTCTGCGGAAATGATCCCCCCCTATACCCACTACACCGAAACCATTCTTTACAATACGTCCAATGCCATGGACAAGATTTTAGGGAGAAAGTAATATGCTGAAAGTTGGATTGATCGGATGCGGCTTCATGGGAAGCATGCACGCCAATTGTTATAACAACATTGCGGATGCCAAGGTCGTGGCCGTGGCGGATCTCCGCCGGGAAAAGGCCGAGGAATTGGCAAAAATCTCCGGGGCTGAAATCTACGAGACCGGAAAAGAGCTCATCGAAAAGGCCGACGTGGACGTGATCGACATCTGCCTGCCCACCTACCTCCATGCAGAACACGCTCTGCTGGCGATGGATAAGGTAAAATACGTATTCGTGGAAAAGCCCGTCACCCTTACCTTGGAAGAGGGCAAGGCTCTGATCGAAAAATCCGCCGCCACCGGTGCTCAGGTACAGGTTGGTCAGGTCATCCGTTTCTGGGATGAATACATGGAACTGGCGAAGATCATCGCCTCCGGAAAATACGGCAAGATTTTGAACGCCAACTTCCGCCGTATCAGTCCCATTCCCACCTGGGGCTGGGAAGACTGGCTTCTGGATATTTCCAAGTCCGGCGGTGCCGGTCAGGACCTGCATATCCACGACGTGGACTACGTGCTGTCCATCCTGGGCGAGCCCAAGACCTACTATTCCGTCAAGACCGAAGACAACGGCTACGTCAATACCGTTATGAAATATGATGATTGCGTCGTCGGTGTAGAAGGAACGTGGAACCTCCCCGTTTCCCACCCCTTCCAGGCAACCTTCCGGGTCGTCTTTGAAAAGGCCGTGGTGGAAAATGCCGAAGGAAAATTTATGTGCTATACCGATGCCGGTGCCGAGGAGATCAAGATCGAAAAGGTCGAGGTCAAGGGCGACGGCTATCAGGGCG
>JAZTWH010000060.1:0-10776 GCA_045635765.1 Eubacteriales bacterium
GGTTCTCTGATAGAGGGAGAACTCGAACCCTTCGGGAGAGTAGTTTACGCCTTCGGGTGCACTGACGGTCTTTTCGACGGCAATGCCCAATTCGGCAATACCTTCTGCTTTGTAAACGTTGTTAAATTGCCGGCCGGTGACAGTCCAGCCGTTGGCGGCATCGCCGGTAACGGTTACATTTTTTGCCGGGGTAATTGCGGCGATTTCCAGTTTGCCGTCCATGTCGGCATCGGTTACGATGATGTTAAAGTCCCGCGTTGCTTGGTCGTAGGTGATTCCCTTGGCTTCTTCGGAAGCCAATTCTGCTACGGCGTAGTGGTAAGTCCCTGCTTTTTTGAATTCTTCGTTCTTCAGTGCTTTGGTCAAGACCGTGCCGAAGGACTGCTCCATCCCGTTTGCGGGTGCCGATACGGTTTCCCTCTCAACCTCAACGAAGGCTGAGGTAGCGGGGTCGTATCTCTGGATTCTAAAGACAAATTCGTCGTGTTCCGTCCAAGGTCTGCCTTCAAACTTTTTGGTAAAGTTCAGGTTGATGGCATCGCCTAATTGTACCGCTTCGGGGGCGTATTCATTGACAAAATTGTAGACCACGTTGTGAGAAACTGCAACGGTCTTGTTTTCCGACGCGGTGACGGATTTTTGGGTAAATCCGCTGGGGAGATTGATTTCTTCTACGGCAACCGTCCAACCTTCTCGGATTTCCAAATGCACCGACTGATTGGCGGACAGGGAGACCCGTGCTTCATAGCCGTTTGTCGTTTGGGTTAGGGCAACGGTGTGTTCCGTCGAGGGGTCGGAGGTGTAGTGGTAGGAAAGTGTGCTGTCGGGATAAACTTCGTTGGTTTTGGACAGGGTTACCTTGAAGGTGAATTCCTTTTCGCTCAATGCCGCGGGATCGGTGGCAAAGGGGTGTTCTACCTGTTTGGTAATAACCAAATGGCCGTTTTCCTGCAAGGTATTGACGAAGGAAACGAATTTCAATTGATTTCTTTCCACGGTTCCTGTGGTGTTTTTCGAAGATTTTACTTCATAGGGGCCTGCAATGGTTTCGGTGACGGTGTAATTCTCTTCGGGAAGGTCGATCAGATAAACCGATTCTCCTGCAGTCAGTGCCACGGTAGCTTGGCCGTTTGCAAAGGTGACGCCGTTGGGAAGAACGGAAAGGGTGCCGTCGGCGGTTTCTTTCACTGCCCCGTAGGTTCCGTCGGCATGATCTACCGTAACGGTAAAGGTGAACGGTTGATTGTATCCCGCCAAGGTTTCGTCCACGGTCTTGGTAATTTTAAGGCCGGTGACGGGGGTGACGGTCAGTTTGCCGTTGTTTCCCAAGATGGCGTCGGCGTAATAGTGAACCCCTTCAATCTGTTCCACCGAGGGGAAGAAGGAATATTCCAAAGTGTTGGTCAGGGTTTTATCTGCTTTTTCTTTTTCCACATAGTCGTAGACCCGATGGATTACGTCCTTGGGAATATCCCAACCGTTGTTGGATTGGTTTTCTACCGACTGTGCCAAGGCGGCGGCGGAGATTGGTTCGTAGATCTTTTTGTGAAGGGCCGCATCACCGTCATTGGTGGCTGCGGTCAATTCGAAAATATTGATCTGACGGTAGTAGGAATTGCCGTCGTTGGTGCTGGGTTGTGCGGTACCGGAATATTTTACGTACTCGCTGCCGTTTTTCACGTAAACGGGGGTGGGTTCCGTATAATAATACCGTTCGTTTTCCAAACTGGGTTCAAAGAATGCCACGGTGTTGATGGCTTTGGAGGGTTCCACGTAGCTGGGATTGTCAAACTGGTCTTTGCTCCACGCGTTGGTATACAGCGTGTAGGTTCCGTCGGCGTTGCGGTATTCGCCCCCCAGCAGAGATTGAATGGTGTATTCGTTCAAGCCGTCCCGTAGGCCCACTTCAAACAGAAGGCGGATGGGATCGGTTTCGTTGATGGTCATTTGGATGTTTGTTGCATTCTCGTAGCCGGTGCCTTCCAACGATACTTCGTAGGTCACCACGGGAATCAGGGAAGCGGGAACGCGAAAAATCAGCTGGCTGTGACCGGTGGCAATTTCCTTATGCACCTGAATGGACAGATACATCAAATCGCTTTCGTTCAGCCCGTCTTTGATCGTGCCCAACATTCCGTAGGATTTATTGATGTATTTTGCACCGGCAGGAGCCATTTCGGGTGTGTGGGTAGCTTCGTCCCAGAAACCCAGGTAATTCCCGTTTTCGTCGGCATACCAACCGATATAATTGGAATAGTCGTTGCCGTCGGTATAGCTCAACTGTCCGTGCTCATAGGCCAAAGTGACCAGGGTTTGTGCGGCTTTGGGGTCGGCAATCCCCAACCGTTCTTGGACCGCCCAAATCAGGTTTTCACCCAAAGTATTGGGATTGGCAACCGTGCCCAGATCTCCTCCGCCGGGACGGAAATTTTCCGCCAGCTTTTCTCCGGTGTACAGGGTGCTTCCGATGAGGATGCCATCAATCTTTTTCACAGCAAGATAGTCGCCGATATCGTCGACGAATTCTACGTACCCTTCCATATGGGCATTGTTCTGTTCCACTAAGGTGGGACGGTAAAGGGATTGAATAATAATTTCGTTGACGATGGAGTCAAAGGCTTGGAACAACTGAGAAGCGGAGTCCGCCGCATAATAGCCGTCGGTGTAGTTGATGTCGGTGACAAGCCCCGACTTGGTGATGGAGACCCCCTCTTGGATTTGATAGGTTGCCCCCACCGAGGCGGCGTTGTAGTTGTTCCAAAGGGTTTTCAGGCTTGGAACGGAGTTTTTTGGGTCGAGAACGCTACGGGCAACGGAAGCGTTTCCAACGTTCATGCCCAAAGTGTAAAACATCACTTCGTTGCCGTAATGTTCGGAAATTTTATTCCGCACGGCGGCCCCCGTCAGCTGGGTCAGGAAGGCGTAGGTTTCTTCGGAGGCTCTGTTTTGAGGAAGGTTGGCACCGGCGGGATCGGAATAGTTGGTGGTCCCTACGGTGGGAGAGCCGTCGCTCATGAGAAGAACCACGGGCTTCCGGGTGGTTCCGCTTTGGAATCCGCCCCCCGTTACCACGGTGTCGTTGGTGTTTTTCAGTTCTTCAAAGAAGGATTCCGCAGCTCCAAGTCCTCCCTGAATATAGGTCCCTGAGGAGATATTTTGAGAGATTACCGTAACGGGACCTTCGCTGTTCGAAACTCCTTGAGCAATGCGGAAAGTGTTTCGGCTGGAGTTGGTTTCAAAGTATTTTCCGATGGTGCGGCCGTTATAGGTGGTGGTTTGGGTTGCGGTGTACCGATCCATGGGAAGGAAGGTTCCCGAAGCGGAGCCGGCATACAGAACCACACCGATGCGGTTGTTTTTGTTCAGATTCAAAAGGGTATCCACGGCGGCATTGGCGGCCATGACCAATTCCTCCACCGCATCGTTCCCCCACCAGCCGGTCCCCATGGAGCTCGACATATCCAGAACCAGGAAGGTATCGGTGGGCAGATGGGAATATCCCACGATAGATTTATTGGAAGCGATGGCGGAGAGGGCTACCAGAAAACCGTCTTCCGACAGGGTTAGGGAAATGGGATCGCCGTTGGCATCTTTCAGTCCTCCGAAGGAGGTGGTGTCGGCAAAAACCGATTTGTCGGTCCAAACCGCCCCCGCATTCTCGGTGGAGGAGTGAAGTTTGCCGAAATATTCTTTCCAGCCGTCCAAAGTGGACGCGTCAGAAACTTTCTGATAGGGAGATTCGGCAGCGTGGGAAATCAGTCCCATGGATGCGATCAGAGACAAAACCAACGCCGTTGCCACAATTAGGGCAAAAATTCGGTTGTGTTTCAGGATTCTGGTTTTCATGTTATCGAGTCCTTTCGCTTGCGTTGAAGGTTTTTGCAGATTCCGATCAATTCTTCCCCGTGACTGAAGTGGGGACAGTCGATACAGAAGGCCTCTTTTTGCCGGCTTTCTCCGTGAGGACACAGGTTCTGCATTTGGGTGACGAAGGGAAATCCTTCGCTGGTGTAAACTGGTTCTTTTTCAAAGTCAGGATAGACGGGAATGGGTTCGCAATCCTGATGGTCCCGCTCGTAATCGGCGTAATAGCCGTAACGGATGGTAAATTCTTTCCCGTGCAGAGAGAAGATTTTATAAATCTCTCCCTCAATCGGTTTATGCATAGGCAGCCCTCCTTAGGTTGTCTTTTTATGCACACGTTCGGTGCACTCTTTATGGTCTCATTATACCACGAATCGAACAATAAAAAAATCCCCGAAAGGAATGAAAATGAGAACATTCTTTTCGGGGAAACCATATTCTTTTTCAGAGGGAGAAGGGTAGTGTAACTATATTCTCTCAAGGGGGATCAAAGGATATAGACGAAGTCGCTTCGGTCGTTAAGCCCGGTTTTTTGCATGATCCTTAAAACGATCTGCTTGACCGTGGATTCTGCCACGTGGAGTTTTTCACCGATTTCCCGAGAGGTAAAACCGAAAGCAATCCACTTGGCCACTTCCCGTTCTCTGGGGGTCAGGTCGTGGGCAATATAGCGGTTTCGAATGGCGCCTCTCAGCTTTGCGTGGCCCGCCGCATACTGCTTCGCCATTTCTCCGATTTTTGCCACGTCGTCGGGAATCTGCAACGTCAGTCGTTCTTCCAACAACCGCCCCAATTGCCGCCAATATTCTGCCAAAATCCCATATAGATGGTCGGGGACGGCTAATGCAATGGCCTTGTCAATGTGTTCGATGGCGGAGGCACTGTCCCCGCCGTTGTGGTAGGCGGCAGCACAGGTGAGCCTCAAATGAATTTCGGGAATGAGCGTTTTTTCCACCACCGCCTGGGAAATCAAGGGTTCCAAGGTGTTTGGAATCATTCGCATCAGCGCCAATCCCTGGACCCCTTCCATGTCGTACTGTCTCGAGGCAACCCCGTAGGCTACCATATAAAGAAGTCTTCCGTAAAAAACCTTCGCCGCAGGGTGGGCGTCGGGCAAAAGACGGTCGAAACAGCCCTTAGAGAACCATGCCGGGTACACTTTGTTGTCAAATACCGTGCTGTCCGCCGCCGCCAAGGAAAGGGACAGTGCTTCCCGGGCGGTATCGTTTTTACAGGGAGCGGTAGAAATGTGCCGCTTTGCTTCGTGCCACAGACGAAGGTCTCCCCGCCAAATGGCACAAAACGAAAGCAACATTCCCGAACCCACAATGGCGTAAAAGCCCGTGTGGTGATTCAAAAAATAGTTGGCGTCGTCGTAAACTTTGTCCAATTCCCCTCGGCAATAGGCGATTTGTGCCTGAAACAGTTCCCGTGCTTCGGGATTTGACGTAAGGAATTGGGCTACTTTATCCGCACTTCCCGGGACTTGATATAGGTCGGTCATGTTCAAAAAGGGACTGCGACGGGGCATGGGAAGACTGTCCGGGCGTTGCAACCGGGTCTCTTTCCGCCGTCCGTCGGCAGGGCGAGGCGTGTGCTCGGGAATCATCCAGTTGTTCCCAAAGCGGGTTGCTCCCTCAATACGGCCCTGTTTGCAATATTCCTGTACCCGATGAACCGAAATGCCCCAAAGGACTGCTGCTTGGGTGGATTTTATGTAATTCATAGCTTCTCCTTTTGACACAGCATCCATCGTTTATGCGACTAATATGGGTGATATATCCATCGTTTACACGATTGATGTAGCGGGTCTATCCATCGTTTGTGCGACGGTTGTATATATTATACATTGTTTTCCCGACAAAAGCAAGGGCAAAATTCGGAACTTTTCGGGAAGAGGATTTTTTCTGCGGCAAGCGTGAATTTCGTTAAAAAAATTACCCATTGTCTTGGTCGGCAAAGGTGTGCTTTTCCCAAAGAGCGTTCCAAGATTTGTAATTGGAGCTGGTTCCTTTCACAATTTATAACTTAAGGGTAGAAACGCCGGGTTTCATTGAATTTTTACTTTTACGAATGATTTAATCGCTTCCCCTGCTTTGGTAATAGTCTGTAATGGTTTCCCAACTGCCAATTCTTGTTTGAATTATTAAAGAAGAAAAGAAGAACCGCAATATGAAGCCTCCCGTAGCAAATAAGTAGTTTAGATTTATCAAGACAAACACTTTCATATGCGGTGTTTTCGTGTCGGAATTCGTGGCAGAATCGATTCCAAAATGGTGCAATTTATTGTTAAAATATTGTTGGTTTGTCTAAGATTTTTGAAATCTTGGAATTAAAATAAACCTTGATAAAACAAAGAAAAATCCCGAAACCGTTGTGGTTTCGGGATTTTGTCATTTGGTGGAGATTACGGGAGTCGAACCCGTGACCTCCTGCTTGCGGAGCAGGCGCTCTACCAACTGAGCTAAACCCCCGTGAAAAATTTTTTGCTTGGTTTGGGGAAGGAGAGGGACCCTTGGAGGGCGGTTTCTTTTTTACAAAAAAATGGAGCAGGTGAGGGGAATCGAACCCCCGTGGCCAGCTTGGAAGGCTGGAGTTCTACCATTGAACTACACCTGCTTATCAACGCTTAACCATTATAATACATTTTTGCTCAATTGTCAAGGGGGAAATTGCAACTTTTTTATAGATTTTTTGGAAAAAATCTTTTCAATGGGATTTTTTTATGCTATACTGAAAAAAAAGGGGTTGTGATTATGACTCGGAAAATCGGTTTGACGCTTTTGTCTATGGCGTTGATTCTTGCTCTGTTTATGGGATGCAGTTCCCGGGGGAACGCCGGCGGGGACGTGGGGATCGAAAATCCTTCCGCAGATGGGCAGGTCATTTGGGGATCCTCTTCCGGGGGAGGGAAGGATTCCTTGGAGGCTCCGGGAGAATCGGGGTCCGGGTCCCTCTCGAATGGGGATTCGTTGGGAGATTCGCTTTCAAAGGGGGATTCGTCGGCTTCTTTCGAGGATTCGTCGGGGGCTGCGGCCTCTTCGGAGGAGCGTAAGTTGATCCGTACGGTGGATCTGGATGCCCGCACCCAAGCCTTTGACGAGTTTATGACGAAGGTTCGGGACGGGGTGATTGCTTGCGGAGGATACATAGAACGGTCTTCGGAGAATGCTCCTATTAAGGCGTCCCGGTTTGCCTCCATAACGTTACGGATTCCCGCCGGGGAAACGGACGGGATTTTGGATTTGATCGGGACCTTGGGGACGGTGACCCGTAAGACCGAGCAGATGAGCGACGTGACCTTAAAATACGTGGATACCCAATCCCGGTTAAAGGCGTTGCGAGCAGAGGAGACCAGCTTGCTATCTCTGTTGGAGGAGGCCAAGTCGGTCAGCGATATCATTTCTCTGCAGGATCGTCTGTCCACCGTGCGGTATCAGATCGAATCCTGCGAATCCACCCTGCGAACCTACGATAATCAGGTGGATTACGCAACGGTGAGCCTCTACGTTACCGAGACGAAGGATGCGGTTCTGGAAGACCCCACGGTTTGGGAGGAGATCGGAGAAAATCTTGCAGAGAGCATGGAGAATCTCGGTTTGTTTTTCCGGGATCTTTTCGTGGGCTTGGTTTCGGCGTCCCCCTATCTTTTGGTATTCCTTCTGATTCCCGGGTCTGTTTTGTTCCTGGTGGTTTTTTTGGTCCTTCGCCGGAGAAAAAGGAAAAAGGTCCGCCGTGGGGAACCGAAGCCGGAGACGGATGGGAACTTGTTGTCATGAATTTGTGGCAAAGGGACTTGTTTTTCTCCGTCGTTGGGATATAATGATGGCAACCAACCAAGAGAAAGGACCCCCGGAGCAGTTCGGCGGTCTTGATTTGTGTTTAATCCCCGGCAGTGGCGAGGTTGTTAAAAACAAGACAAAAAGGACGGATAAAATCCGTCCTTTGATTGCTTTCTTGAAAAGTCCCCAATTACTTCAGGTTGAATCTCTTCTTGAAACGGTCCACGCGGCCGCCGGTGTCAACCAACTTCTGCTTGCCGGTATAATAAGGATGGCAGGCGGAGCAAATTTCAACACGGATGTCTTCTTTGGTGGAACGGGTGTGAATTACGTTTCCGCAAACGCAGGTGATGGTTGTGTCCTTGTAAACGGGATGAATTCCGTCCTTCATCTATTTTCATTCCTTTCCGAGTGTGCCGAAAAGGCACAAATTGATTACATTGCATTTTATTATAGCACATTGTTCCGTAAATTGCAAGGGTTTTTTAAAAAAAAATCAAATTTCATATTTTTGAAACAATTTTCACGGCGGTTTTTGGCCCGCAACATTGACAAAAGGGAGATTTGATGCTATAATTATATATTATTTATGCTACTTTGATAGTATCCATCGGAGGAAACGATTATGTTATACCAAAGCACCCGTTCCAACCACACCGTCAATTCTCTGCAGGCCATCCTGGAGGGGATTGCTCCGGACGGAGGGTTATATCTGCCCGTGGACCTGGCGTCCCTGTCCGTGGATGCGGAGGCCCTGCTGGGGAAGTCCTTTGAGGAAATGGCCGCGGTGATTCTGCGGACGCTGTTTGATGAATTTTCCGAGGATGAGATGGCGGATATGGTGCATCGGGCTTACGGCGGAAAGTTTGAGACCGACGAGGTGACTCCCACCGTCAAGGTCGGGGGCGATTACGTTTTGGAGTTGTTCCGGGGCCCCACCTCTGCCTTCAAAGACGTGGCACTTTCCATGCTCCCCGTTCTGATTACCGAAGCCAAGAAAAAACTGGGGATTACGGAAAAGATTTTGATTCTGACCGCCACCAGCGGAGACACGGGGAAGGCCGCCCTGGAGGGCTTTCACGACGTGGATGGGACGGGCATCATCGTGTTCTATCCCAACGGCGGGGTCTCTGCCGTGCAAAAGGCCCAGATGGTTACCCAGACGGGCAACAACGTGACGGTTTGTGCCATCGACGGTAATTTTGACGACGCCCAGACGGGGGTCAAAAATACCTTTTCCGCCTGTGCCGGGAAGGATTTGAAGCAATACGGCATCATGCTCTCCAGTGCCAATTCCATCAATATCGGCCGGTTGGCACCCCAAATCGTGTACTACTATAAATCCTATTGCGACCTGGTTTCCGCCGGGGAAATCACCATGGGCGACAAGGTGAATTTCGTGGTTCCGACGGGGAACTTCGGGGACATTTTGGCGGGATATTTCGCCAAATGCCTGGGGCTGCCCGTGGAAAAACTGGTCTGTGCCTCCAATGAGAACGACGTTCTGACCGAATTCTTGAATACGGGGCGGTACGACCGTCGCCGGGTCTTCCAT
Organism: Eubacteriales bacterium; assembly: GCA_045635765.1. Lineage (GTDB taxonomy): Bacteria > Bacillota > Clostridia > Oscillospirales > UBA644 > RGIG995. The sequence goes on from JAZTWH010000060.1 coordinate 9,202, forward strand.
CGTACCAATTCTCCTTCCATGGACATTCTGGTGTCCAGCAACCTGGAACGGATGCTCTATCTCGCCTCCGACGGCGATGCCCAAAAGATTGCCGGATACATGAAAGCCCTCAGCGAGGCGGGCGAATATACCGTGGACGAGGCTCTGTTGGCCCGGTTGCAGGAGACCTTCTACGCCGGATGCTGTTCCGAAGCCCGGACCTTGACCTCCATCGGAAAAACCTACGAAACCTACGGTTATCTCTGCGACACCCATACTGCCGTGGCGGTGGACGTGGCGGAGCAATTTAAGCAGACCAAGCCCCGGGGAGCCGTTATCATTCTTTCCACCGCTTCTCCCTATAAATTCCCCGTAGCGGTGCTGACCGCCCTGGGCCATACCCCCGACCAAGACGAATTCGAGGTCATGGAGCAGCTGCACCGGGCCACCCGGGTCCCCATTCCCGCAGGCCTGGCCGGGCTGAAGGAAAAGGCCGTTCTCCACACCAACGTCATTGATAAAAATTCCATTCTTGATTATGTATTAAAGAAGGTAGAAGCATGAAGCGTACCGTCCGCGTTCCCGCGACCACCGCAAATTTAGGCCCCGGCTTTGACTCCTTCGGATGTGCCCTGGGGATGTACAATCTTTACACCTTTGAGGCTATCGACGGGGGATTGGAGATTTCCGGCTGTGCCGAAAAATATTGCAATCCCAGAAATCTTTCGGTCCGGGCCTACGAAATGACCCTGCGGGAGGCCGGGGTTCCCTATACCGGTCTTCGTATGGAGCTTTTGGAATCCCAGATTCCCGTTTCTCGGGGTTTGGGTTCCTCCGCCGCCATGATTGTAGCCGGGGTCGTTGCCGCAAACGCCGAGGCCGGCTACCCCTTCGACAATCGGAAAATGCTGGAATTAGCCACCCGCATCGAAGGTCATCCCGACAACCTGGCCCCGGCCTTTTACGGGGGCCTGACCGCATCCATGATGCACGACAAAATCCCTGATACGGTCACCTATCAAATGGCAGAGGGCCTTCGCTTCGTGGTGTGCATCCCTACCTTTGAGCTGTCCACCGCCAAGGCCCGGAAAGCCCTGCCCGAAACCTACTCCCGGGCCGATGCCGTGTATAATCTTTCCCATGGTGCCGTACTGCTGAAAGCCCTGGAGACGGGCAACAAACCGGCCATTGCCCGTGCTCTCAGCGACCGGCTCCATCAGCCGTACCGATTCTCCCTTATTCCCGAATACGAGACCGTCCAACGCCTCGCCATGGAATCGGGGGCCATCGCCTTCTGCATCAGCGGTGCCGGCCCCACTCTGTTGGCTCTCACCGACGACCGCAACTTCGCCGGCCGCCTCTCCGCACGCCTTGCCAAGGAAACCCAAAAGGGCTGGAAGGTCCTTTCCCCCCACATCGACCGACAGGGTGCCACCATCACGGAGGAATATTAAAAAATAAATTATCCCCGGGAAATCCCCCGGGGATAACAATTTCTCCCGGAGTTCCCGGGGGCAATATTTTTCGGGATTCCCCGGTTTTTCAGAATCTCTCGGGGCCAATATCTTTCGGCACTCCCCGGTTTTTCAGAATCTC
>JAZTWH010000061.1:0-14880 GCA_045635765.1 Eubacteriales bacterium
GTGGCGAATATAATATCACTCCGCCAACGGCGGAATATCACTAAAATTTAGGCCAAGATGGATTCGAACGACCGAAACGTCAATACATCTTGCTTGATTCATAGTTTTATGCTATAATTAACCAAAGGCGGTGTTGCTATATGGAAGAAAATATTAAAAAAGAAAATAAAAATAATCAACAACATATCACATAGAAAGTGTTTGGAATTTTTGCGCTTGCTATAATTTTTATTTGCGGTTTTGTTTTCATAATCAATTATAATATTGCCTACGATGATGATTCCGGCGCCGGTTGGTTGCCGCCCAGTTTTGCGGTGATTTTTTATTACTTTTGGATAGTAATAACATCCATTATTGCGGCTATCGTTTTGAAAATTGCCTTCAAAAAACGTGTTCGCATTTTGGTTCTTTTATTATCTGCCATTCTTTTGCCTATAATTTGTTACAATTTTAATTATCATACCCTTAAAAGAGATGGTTCGCTTTATTTTTTGATGGATAAGGGTGGAATTTTCCACTTTATTGCAATTGAGGATTATAATTTTGACGGGATTACTGATAAGCATTATGAAATAGAAACACAAAAAAGGACTGTTCGTTATACAGGAGCAGGTGTCTTTCACCCTGAAATCCTTTCCATATCTTCGGAAAAATCGGGCATTGGATATATTGATAGCAACTATGTTTTGATCGAGATTGAAGAAAACTATGATTTTTATTATTGCTATGGCTGTAGTCCTAAAACAACATACGATAGTGTCTTTATTGATATCACTTTCCGAAGCGCTGATTTGACGGAAAATTCAAATATTTATATGGTGGATTTGGAAACTTTAGACCGTACCGAACTGAATACAGAAAAATTGAACGAAACCACTCTTCGAATCAAAATAGGAAAGGAACAGTTTGCCTCTTTTGACGGCAGTGTGTATGAGTATTTCTATTTTGATCTTGTGTAAATAACGTTAAAAGACCAACTTTAAGTTAGCATCATAATGGTTCGTAACAGCCAAGTATTGCGATCTAAAAAGATGCCGCACCGAAAAGCCTTGAGAAATCAAGGCTTTTTTCATTATCACTTTTTCAATTTTATTGATGCAACCGAGTTGCAAGGTGGATTCAAATCACCGAAACAAATATTGGGGACAAAGGTGGTGAAGAAATAAAACCGACGAATTAACCCCGGGAACAGGAAAAACAACCTCATATTGCGTGGAAGATCCTATAACTCAAACGGCGGTTGGGTTCCCCGCAGTTTTGGAATTATTTATTATTACTTTTTTCTATCGGTAGTATCGATTCTTGGTAAAAATTATTTTTAAGAAACGGGTCCGCCTGCGGGCCTTTTTGTTGGCTTATATCTTAATTCCGATGATTTGCTATGATATTAATTATGGGACCCCAAAAAAGGGCGGGCTCTTTTCCCGCCCGGTGGACGAAGGAGGCATATTCCATTTCAACGTAATGGCGATTATAATTTTGACGGGATCAACGATGAGGAGTATCACCTTTTATACGATGAAAGAGTAATCATAACCTCATACAAGCGGGCCTGATGACACGATCATTGATTCTATCAAACCAAGGACATCGGTACCGGCTACGGCTTGAATGAAATCAACTGTTCTTCCCATTGGGAAAACAGCGTGAGAACTCTTTTCTTAGATAAAACCGCATTACGCTGAAAAAACAGAAACCACTATAGCAAAGAAGGTCTCCGATATAAAATATAAAAAGTTCAAAGCCACAAAGACAGGAGACAACGCCGTCACACGGGGTTCGATGAGGCCCTTTGGGAGGATTGGCAAAAGGATGAGAAAAAGGAATATATTCAAATTCCCATCAAATATAAAATTTCCAAGTAGATTGATATTTAACCGCCGGAAAAACCGATCCAATGGGTCGGTTTTTTGTCCCTCCCCCCTTGACGCATTGACCATCTTGTGTTACAATACAATAAAGGGGAAGGTTGAACGGTTTTTCTTTTACGGATTGGCCTTCTCCATTGTTCACGATCCCAATCGGATCAAATACCCGGCAACGCTGCAAAGGAAAACGGCGGGGCGTAGTATAATCTTCGGTGAATTTCCGATAATAAAAATACGGAAATACTCATGAAAAAGAGGTCAAACCGATGAAATTAAACTACAAGCGAACCGTTTTCGTGGGCTTCGCATTCTTTTTGATCTGTGTTTTTTGGCAGATCTACGACGTGACCGTTGCCATGACCCTGACCAGCAAATTCGGGATGAGTCAGACCGCATCGGGCATGGTCATGGCATTGGACAACGTGTTGTGTCTGTTTTTGTTGCCCCTGTTTGGAGGAATTTCCGACCGACACCGGGGGAAGCGGGGACGGCGGACTCCTTTCGTGCGGAACGGAACCATTTTTGCAGTGATTTTTTTAATGCTTCTGTCCTTTGCGGACAACGCACAGTTATCCCGAATCCAGCGTTATTCCAAGGTCAACGACCCTGCCACCATGGAAATTATTTACGACGAGCAGAAGAATACGGTTCTGCAGACGCCGGAGGGGACCAACTTCAAGCTGGCGGACCTCTATAGCCGGGAAGAATTTGCTCGGCTGACCACCGATTCCAAGGCCCTTGAGACCAACAAATTCGGCCGGGAAACGGAAGTAAATCTCTATACCCGTTACGTGGTTCCCGCCCGTCAGGCCTGTACGGCTTCGGTGACGAAAGAAAATCCGGGAACGCTGATCCTTTTCCTTGGGATTCTGTTGCTGTTGTTGCTCTCTATGGCCACCTTTCGGACCCCTGCCGTGGCCCTGATGCCGGACGTTACCTTAAAGCCCCTCCGATCCAAAGCAAACGCCGTGGTGAATCTGATGGGGAATGGGGGGGGAATTTTGGTTTTGGCCATGGGGTCTCTTTTGGCCATTTCCAAAGCGAAGAACGCCTATATGAGCTATACCGGCGTTTACGCCGTGGTCAGCGGATGGATGCTGGGAGCATTGGCCTTGTTTCTTCTGACCGTCAAAGAGCCCAAATGGGCCGCGGAAATGCAAGAAGAGAGCCTTCGTTTGGGAATCGAAAATCAAGAAGCACCGGGCCTTTGGCCGGAAAAGAAAGGCCGATTCGATCACGGAAAGCTGAGAAGCCTGATCTTACTCTTAGCCTCCATCGTTTTGTGGTTTTTCGGATACAACGCCGTCACGTCCAAATATACGGTCTACGCACAAAATGTATTGGATAAGGATGCCACCACCACCCTTCTTTTGGCCAATGTGGCGGCCATTCTTTCGTATCTTCCCGTAGGAAGTATCTCAGGGAGAATCGGCCGCAAAAAGACCATTTTGACAGGAATTTCCATGCTGTTTACCGCCTTTTTGTTCGGATGCTTTATGACGGCGACCAGTCCTTCGTGGCTGATGTCGGTCATATTCTGCCTGGCGGGAATCGGATGGGCCGCCATCAACGTCAACTCCCTTCCCATGGTGGTGGAACTGTGCACCGGAGCCGACGTGGGGCGTTATACCGGGTATTATTATACCGCATCCATGGCCGCCCAATCCCTGACGCCCACCATATCGGGGTTGTTTATGGATAAAATAGCCATGACCAGCCTCTTTCCCTACGCTACCGTTTTCGTGGGGCTCTCCTTTGTCACGATGCTATTCGTCCGACACGGAGACTCCAGACCTGAATCCAAAATTCGTTCGACACGGAGACTCCAGACCTGAATCCAAAATAAGAACCGGTCTACAGAAGGAGAATGTCACATGACCGCCCTTTATATTGCAGGAGCAGTCTTGCTGCTGCTTTTGATTTTCTGCGTTTTTTTGCTTTTGATCAAGCCCCGGTCCCCCAAGAACCGTCCCGACCTGCGGCCCTTTGCAGGAAAGGAATACGCCCATCGGGGATTGCACGACAAAAACGTCCCCGAGAACTCTCTGCGTGCCTTTGAACGGGCGGCGGAACGGGGATTGGGAATCGAATTGGATATTCAGCTTTCCAGGGACGGGGAAGTGATGGTATTCCACGATTTTACCCTGGACCGAATGACAGGCATCTCCGGGAAGGTCTCAGACTACGGAGCGGCGGAGCTTTCAACCATGTCCTTAGGGGGACATCCCGACCAAATCCCCACCCTTAAGCAGGTTTTGGAGGTGGTGGACGGCAGAGTTCCGCTGATCATCGAGATGAAGATTCATCAATTTGATCTGTCCCTTTGCCCCAAGGCCTTCCGGATCCTGGACGGCTATCCCGGGGCGTATTGCGTGGAATCCTTTCACCCCCTGGCACTGGACTGGATGCGGAAAAATCGGCCGAATATTCTCCGGGGTCAGCTGTCCTCCAACTTCTTTAAGCACGGGGAGGAGGGCAATAAGCTGCAATTTTTCACCGTTAAAAACCTGCTGCTCAACATCATTGCAAAGCCGGATTTTATTGCCTACGACATCCGATATCCCAACACTTTGGCCTTCCGTCTGTGCCGAGACCTTTGGAAGGCCTATCCCATCGGCTGGACGGTACGAACCCAAGAAGAATTGGGGGAAGCAAAAAAGCATTTTGATGCCTGGATTTGTGAAGATATTTATTAAATTTTTCAAAAAAAATGCGTTGAAATCAATGTTTTTTCTAATTTTTAAGCAATTTATTGTTTTGTTTTTAAACCGTTTTGGACTGAAATATAACAAAAAAACTCCGTGTTTCCTCCCCAACCGTCATTGCAAGGCACAGGCCTTTGCAGACGGGTCTCGGATGGCTTCACGGAGTTGCTTTTTTGTGTTTTACTGTTTTTTAAATTCCAGCTTGCCTTCGGAGGCGGTGACGACGACCGTGTCCCCCTTGGCGAAATCCCCTGCCAGAATCTTTTCGGCCAAGGCGTCTTCCACCATGGTCTGGATGGCACGGCGAAGGGGACGGGCACCGTAAGAAGGATCGAATCCCTTCTCAGACAGCAGATCCAGGGCTTCTTCCGTAAGGGTCAAGGTGATGCCCATTTCAGAGAGTCGCTTAGTAACCTGCCCGCTGATATTTTGAGAGATTTGCCGGATATCCTCCTTCCGCAGCTGGGAAAAGACGATAATATCGTCGATCCGGTTGAGGAATTCGGGGCGGAAGGTGTGCTTCAGCTCTCCCATGACGCTTTCCCGAATATCCTCCTGCGTGCGGGAAAATTCGCCGTCGGAGGGGGCAAAGCCCAGTTGCTTTTTCTTTTCGGCGATATTCTTTGCTCCCACGTTGCTGGTCATGATGATCACGGTATTTTTAAAGTCCCCCGTCCTCCCCTGTCCGTCGGGCAGCTGACCGTCGTCCAGGACCTGGAGCATCACGTTAAAGACGTCGGGGTGGGCCTTTTCGATTTCATCGAACAAAACCACCGCGTAGGGCTTGCGGCGAACCTTTTCGGTCAACTGTCCCCCTTCGTCGTATCCCACGTATCCCGGAGGCGATCCGATGAGTCGGGAAACGGTATGCTTTTCCATATATTCGGACATATCAATGCGAATCATGGCCGTATCGTCTCCGAACATGACCTCGGCCAGGGCTTTGGAAAGCTCGGTTTTTCCGACTCCCGTGGGCCCCAGGAACAGGAAGGATCCAATGGGACGCTTGGGATCCTTCAGCCCCACGCGGCCCCGGCGAATGGCACGGGATACGGAGACCACCGCCTCCTGCTGTCCCACCACCCGCTGATGGAGAATGGATTCCATATTCAGCAACCGCTGCCCCTCTTCGGAGATCAGTTTGCGGACGGGGATCCCCGTAGACTGAGAAATGACCTCCTGAATCTCTTCCTCGCTGACGGTCAACTCCCGACCCGCGGCCTGCTCACTCCACCGCTTTTTCAATTCGTCCAGCTCGGCCTTTTTAGCCTTTTCCTCATCGCGGATTCGGGCGGCTTCTTCAAAATTCTGATTTTGAACCGCATCCTCTTTTTCGGCCCCCAGGCGGGCGATCTCTTCTTCCTTTTCCTTCAGATCCGGCGGAGAAGTAAGATTGGAGATGCGGATCCGGGAAGCGGCTTCGTCCATCAGATCGATGGCCTTATCGGGCAAAAACCGGTCCTGGATATACCGTTTGCTCAATTTTACAGCAGCCTCGATGGCCTCGTCGGTAATACGGACCTTGTGGTGGGCTTCGTATTTATCCCGAAGGCCCTTGAGAATCTCAATGGCATCCTCTACCGTCGGCTCCGCCACGATAATGGGCTGAAACCGCCGTTCCAGTGCCGCGTCCTTTTCAATGTTCTTATGATATTCATTGAGGGTCGTGGCCCCGATGACCTGGATTTCTCCCCGGGCAAGGGAGGGCTTGAGAATGTTTGCGGCGTCCATGGCACCTTCGGCAGAACCGGCCCCCACCAAAACGTGCAATTCGTCAATGAACAGAATTACGTTTCCGGCTTTTTTCACTTCGTCAATGACGTTTTTCAGCCGTTCCTCGAAATCGCCCCGATACTTGGAGCCGGCGAGCATGGAGGCAATATCCAGGGTCACCACCCGTTTGTCCTTTAACATTTCGGGGACAGCCCCGTCCACGATATGCTGGGCCAGACCTTCAGCAATGGCGGTCTTCCCCACGCCCGGCTCTCCGATCAAACAAGGATTGTTCTTGGTACGCCGGGACAACACCTGGATCACCCGGGCAATTTCATCACTTCTGCCGATGACGGGATCCACCTTGCGTTCCTTGGCCTGCTCGGTCAAGTCCACACCGAATTGATCCAAGCCGGGAGTTTTCCCGCCGGTCTTTTTGGCGGAAGTCCCCTTTTTCTGAGAATTGGACGGAACGATTCCCAGCAATTCCAAAATTTCTGCGGAAATCTCCCCGGGGTCTGCCCCCTCCGTTTCAATCAATTCCACCGCCTTGCAGTCGGTTTCCTTCAAAAGAGCCAAGAGCATATGCTCCGTACCAATGATATTATGACCCAGCTGGCGAGCCTCCAGGTAAGACTGTTCGAGGATCTTTTTCATCCGGGGAGTCATGTCCTGCCCCGAGACGTTGGAGGGCGTCCCCGTACCTACGGATTCGGCAATTCTGCTGACCAACCCTTCCACGGTAATCCCCCCGTCGGTCAGGGCCTTTTGGGCCACGCTGTCGTCGGTCTGGACGAGCCCCACCAAAAGATGCTCGGTCCCAATATAGGAATGCCCCAGCTCCCGGGCGGCCTGCAGGGCAAAATTCAAAGCCATGGTAGCCTTTTGAGAAAAATTATTAAACATCAATTTTCACCTCTTATTGCGTGCAAAAAACACTATCGTAACCAATATTATAGGAACAAACACGATCGGACCAAACATTATGGAACCCAAAACATTCGGAACAAGACACGATCGGAATCGAACATTATGGTACGAGATATGATCGCACCAAATATTGCAGGAACCGAATATTATCGTAGCCGTTCCCGAACCAGGGCGGCCCGACGTTGATCCCGTTCGGAATCAGACTGCACTTCTCCCATCAGCATCAAATTATAGGGCTGACATTCGATAAACAAGCAATCCAACTCCGACAGACTTAGCTTCAGCAGATCCAGCTCCGTTGCCAAGCGGACCTTGGAATAAAGAGAACGGAATTCGGCGGAGGTGAGCATCCGGCACTCCTTCAAAATCCCGTAAGATCGGAACAGATCGTCCTGGGTACGCAGCTCGGAATAAAGATGCTCCCGGGCAATCTTTTCCGAATCGCAGATTTGAGCCACGATACGATCCAGAAGCTTCACCGTCTCGCTTTCACTCATGCCCAGAGAAACCGCGTTGGATACCTGGTAGAGGCAGGCTCCGGCCTGGGTTCCTTCTCCATACAGTCCCCGGACGGTGATCCCGACCTGGGACACGGAGTTGATCACCCGATCCATCAGTCCCCGGCGGGTCAAGGCGGGCAGATGCAACATCACCGAGGCCCGGATCCCGGTTCCCAGATTGGTGGGGCAGGAGGTCAGGTATCCGTACTTTTCCGAAAAGGCATATTCCACCTTCCCGTCGATATAATCGTCAAGGGCATTGATCTCACGGTACAAATCCTCCAGACAAGCCCCGGGGCCCATGGCCTGAATCCGAAGATGATCCTCTTCGTTGATCATAACGGAAAGCCGCTTGCTTCGGCCCAAGAACAGGGCGGAACGGTCCCGTTCTCTGGCAAATTCGGGGGAGATCAAATGCTCCTCCATCATCGCTCCCGCCTGAACGGAGGAAACGTTTTTCATCTCTAAGAAATCAAAGGATTCTGTCGGATAATCGGTCAAAAGGCCGTGAAGCTCCTGCTTCATTTCGTCGGCGGACGCATCGGTCAGCCGGGCGGGGAACGGATATTTCTTTAAATTCCGGGCCAGGCGGATCCGGGAAGACACCACCATATTGGGGTCAATGGATTTTTCGTTCTTCTCTTTCATGCTTCCGCCTCCTTATTGATTTTCCTGGGATTCCAAGGCCCGGATTTTATCCCTCAGGACCGTGGCTTCTTCAAAATTTTCCGTTTTGACGGCTTCCGCCAATTTTGCCTTCAAGGATGCCAGGTCGTCTTTCTTGGCGGTCTCGGCGGAATGGGGAACCTTCCCGGTGTGGGCTTTGTTTCCCGAAATGCGGGGCAGTAATTTCCGAAGATAATCCCGGAACGTATCGTAACAGTCGGCACATCCCATCATGCCGGAGCCCGAAACCTCCTTCAGCGTCATGCCGCAGGTAGGACAACGGGAGGCCGAGGGGGTGGAATAGGTGCCGAGAAGATCGGACATGGCACTCAACCCCAAGCCAAAATTTCCAAAATTCATCAGAGAATCTCCCAGTCCCATTTTTGCGGCACACTCGGAGCAAAGAAACACTTCACGGGTCTTTCCGTTGACGGTTTGCTTAAAATAAGTGGTGGCGGTATTCTTTTTACAATTTTCGCAAAGCATAACAAACACTCCTTTTACATTATTATTCCGATGCGACGGAAATAAGCATGTACTTGAAAATATCAGCTCGGACAAAATCCCGTACCGCGGGAGGGAGGGACGACAGGGCGTTTTCCGAAAGGGCGGCACGGATGAGCCGGGCCTGCTCGTCGGAAAGGTATCCGTAATCGGTCATATTTTTTAAGAATAACTCTGCGTTAAAGCAGTTGATGTTCTTCCCTACGGCATTGACGACGTGCATAATATGGGTCCGTTTATCACTGCGTACCCGACGGATCCGGATATATCCTCCCCCGCCTCGCCGGCTCTCGATGATATATCCCCGTTCCGGGGTAAATCGAGAAGAAATCACGTAATTGATCTGGCTGGGCACCACGTTAAATTGTTGTGCCAGCTCGTTACGCTGTAATTCCAAGGACCCGTCCTGCGCTTCCAACGCCTCCAGTAAAAAGGCGGCGATCAGATCACTGGACTTCATGGGCACTCCTCCTTTAAATTTTGACTTTGACCATCTTTGACTTTCCTTATGGTCTTATTATACACCTTTTTCAGAAAAAATGCAACCTTCAAAAAGGTCAAATATAGTCAGAAAATGATGTTTCATTTTAATTTACACCTATATTTTCTCTTGTTTTCTTTTGTTTTTTATTATTCTTACAGTTTTTCAGTTTTTGAGATCATGGAATTTTCTTCCTTAAATCGTAAATATGTTTGAAATATACCCGACTCCCCTTGCAATTTTCGAACAAGTGTGCTATAATAAACACGAACCGATGTTTGATATTTGGGAGAGCGATTGCAATGGCGGGAAATTCCCCGGCGTTTGTGCCGGAATTAACCTTAGAAGAAAAGGTCAAAATTTTAACCGAAGGGGCAAAATACGACGTATCCTGCTCCTCTTCCGGGTCTGCACGGAAGGCGATGGGCGGTCGTCTGGGGAATTGTGATCCCGGAGGAATCTGCCACTCCTTTACCCCCGACGGGCGGTGCGTCTCCTTATTGAAGATCCTCCTGTCAAATGCGTGCCTTTATAATTGTAAATACTGTGCAAGCCGCCGGGAGCAAGACATTCCCAGGGCCACTCTATCGCCCCGGGAGATCTGCGAGATCACCGTAGGATTTTACCGACGTAATTACATTGAAGGGTTGTTTCTCTCTTCCGCAGTCTTTGATTCCCCCGACCGTACCATGGAACGGCTGACCGAAACGGTGCGGATGCTGCGTACCGAGTACCGCTTCCACGGGTACATTCATTTAAAAGCCATTCCCGGCTGCGATCCGGCGTGGATCGACGAGGCGGCCCGTTATGCCGACCGCATGAGCGAAAATATTGAGCTACCCTCCTCCGAAGGATTAAAGCTCCTGGCACCCCAAAAGACGCGGGAATCCATTCTGAAACCCATTCGCAGGCTGGCGGCCCTCGCTCAAGAATCGGAGCAGAAAGCATCCTTTGAAAAAATTCTTCCCGCAGGGCACACCACCCAAATGATCATTGGAGCTACGCCCGATCCCGACGGGGTCATTTTGAGGCTGAGCGAAGGGCTTTACCAAAGGTTTTCCATGAAACGGGTCTATTATTCGGCCTACGTTCCCGTGGGCAACCCCTCCCTGCTGCCGGTAAATCCCCCGGATTTATTACGGGAAAACCGATTATACCAAGCCGATTGGTTGCTACGGTTCTACGGCTTCACGGCAGAAGAACTTCTTCCCCCGGGGCAAAACCTGGACCCCTTCATGGACCCGAAATCCCATTGGGCCCTACGGCATCCGGAGCAATTCCCCATCGAGATCAATACCGCCCCTTACGAAATGCTGCTACGGGTCCCCGGCATCGGAATCAAATCCGCATGGCGAATCACCCAAGCCCGAAAAACGGCAACCCTCCGATATGAGGACCTAAAAGGAATGAAAGTCGTCCTCCGTCGGGCCGCCCACTTTATTACCTGCAACGGAAAATACCACGGCTGCGGAGAAAACCGATCGGTCCTAAAATCCTATTTATTAGCACCGGCCTTTGGGACCAAGGAGCCGGGGCAACTCTCCCTCACCGACGCCGCCGGGCTGCTGCCGGAGAGTAATCTCCTCTCCCTGACGGGACAGCTCTGATGACAGAATAGGAAAAATTCTTCCTTGAGAAGAATCTTTAAAAAGAATCCTTGAAAAAATCCTTGGAGAGATTCTGTGGGAGAGGATTCTTTGCGGAGGATTCTTTGCGGAGAATTCTTTGCAGAGGATTCTTTGCAGAGGATTCTTTGCGGGAGTGAGTTTCTTGGAAAAAAATTCTTTTGGAAAGGATCTCATGACGAGGCGGGGTTGTTTCTTTAGTTTGTGCTTTTTCAAAGGAGATATTATGTTAATTTATCAATATTCCGGCGGATTGGACGGATTTCTTTGTGCCGTATTCCGGGCCTATGAGGACCGGGTCCTTCCCGATCTGATTACCGATGGGCAACTGGTGGAGCCGCCCTTGCTATCTCAAATCGTTATCATTCCTCCCGACGAAGGAAAGGCCCTCCGGGTGGAACGGGGGATTCACGCCCGACTGGGAATTTCCGGGTTACATCAGCTGAGTTATGCTTACGCATCTTGCGACCCGGAGAAAAACCGAAAACTGTTTTATTGGCTGCTTTCGGTCTTTAAATACGGCAACGAAGTGCAAAGCCGTTATCAAGATCCCAACATTATGGATTTTTGCGACATGACGGCCCGGGTCACCCTGGAGATTCATCATATGCTTGGGTTTTTACGTTTTACCCAAAGCCTGCAGGGATTGTACTGTGCGGAATTTGCCCCGGACAATAATATTCTTCCGTTCTTGATTCCCCATTTTACCCAGAGGTTCAACGACCAATCCTTTTTGATCCGGGATTGCAAGCGGTCTCTGTACGGTGTTTATAACGGAACGGAATGGAAGATCCTTTATTCCGAAAAAAATATTCCCTTCTCCCCTTCGGAGCCGGAACAGACCTTTCAAAAATTATGGAGAGAATACTATCGGGCGGTGGCCATTACCTCTCGGGAAAATAAACGATTGCAGGATTCCTATTTACCCCGCCGATACCGGGCGTTTTTGACGGAATTCCGTGATTTTTCCTGATTCCCGCGATATGTCACAAAAAATTCCCTTTTGCCCCCTTGCAAAAAGGAGGCTTTTGTGATATAATAGTTAGGCTGAATTGACGTGCGGGTGTAGTTTAGTGGTAGAACCCCAGCTTCCCAAGCTGGTCGTGCGAGTTCGATTCTCGTCATCCGCTCCAACACGCATCCGTAGCTCAACTGGATAGAGCAATTGCCTTCTAAGCAATAGGTCGGGGGTTCGAGTCCCTCCGGATGCGCCATCCGGTTTTCAGTTAAATTGATATATGGTGGATATAGCTCAGTTGGTTAGAGCGCCAGATTGTGGCTCTGGAGGCCGTGGATTCGAATTCCACTACCCACCCCATAAAAAGCCGTTAACGATTGTTAACGGCTTTTTTATATACAAAAAGAGGATCCGGGATTGATTCCCGGATCCCCAAAACGTTTATTTCGTATTCTCAACAGAAGCAGCGGCAGACCGGAAGGCTTACCTCAAAAGGCTTCTGTTGTTTTTCCCGTAGGGTTCGCAATTAGTTCTGCTTCTTTTTCTTCAGAACAATAACGACCACAACGGCAACGACAACAACCGCGGCGGCAACGATTCCGATGATGGCACCGACGGGAAGTCCGTCCTTCTTCACGGGGAGGTTATTGCTGTTATTGTTGTTCTGATTGCCGCTGTTGGGCTTTTTGCTGGAGGTAGCACTATTGGTGTCGGTCTGAGACTGAATCTCAGCAACGTCATCGTTAATAGTCTTGTAAGTAATGGTGTTGGTCATATTGACGCCGTCCTCGGTATTGTCTCCGATGGCACCGATATGGAAGTATATCCGCTCGTTCTTTGCAACGTCAATGGTAAGTTCCTCGATCTGCGGCGAAGTAGAAACCAGGGTGAGGTATTCTTCGTTTTCAGGAAATACCTTGCGGTCTTCTACATAGATAGCAAAGGAAGTACCGTTAGCGTCCGTTCCGGAGACAAGATCCGTGGACCGAGAAAGAACGTTGGTAATCTGAATGGTACCGCCGGAGGGGCAGGTGAAGACCTTTACGGTGTCGCCAGCATAACCGGGGTGGAAGTTCTTCCCGAATTCACGGACACGGCAGTAACCGATACCGGAGTCATCCTGCGTAGGATTGGTGCTCCAGGCATATGCAGAATAAGCAACGGAATAAACCATGTCTTTATAGATTTTTTTGGTCAGGGAGTAGAACTGATACTTCCACAGACCGTCGGGGCTCTTGTTTTTCTTGCTCCAAGCAATCTTGGACTGCAGGTCCTTGGACTGATCGTTCCATTCGAAGACCTGACCAACGGTAACGGTAATATCCTGTTCCTCAGCACTTGCAGAAAAAGCGAAGCACGTTGCAAGGGAAACCAACAGGCAGAGGGTCAGGAAAACTGTGAGAACTTTTTTCATAACACATACTCTCCTTTAAGTTAAAAGTATTTTCCATAATATTATAGCGAATTTTGTTCCACTTGTCAAGGGGTTATGAGTTTTTTTTTAAATTTTTGCCATCATCCCATTATTTCAAGACCAGGGAAACCCGAATTTCCCCGTCGGAGACGAAAACGGAAATCGACTCGGGAATCTCAAAGGTCTCGCACAGGATACGCACGGCACGGTCCTCGATCTCGGTCTGGACCACCCGGCGGACGTTTCGGGCTCCGTATTCGGCACTGTAGGATTTTTCCGCCAACAGTTGAACCACCTCGTCGGCATATTCCAATCCGATCTCCCGTTCCTTCAGTCCCCGGGACAATTCCTCCAACTCCAGGCGGACGATCTCAGGGAACACGTCCATAGGCAGTGCCCGGAAGGAGATGATCTCGTCAACCCGGTTCAAAAATTCGGGGCGTAAGAACTCGGACAGAGCCTTTTTCGTCCGTTCCGAGGAAAGCTCCTCCGAAGAACGGTTGAACCCTGCGGCGGTAGCCTTGGAATGGGACCCGGCATTGGAGGTCATTACGATGATACAATGCTCAAAGGACACGGTTTTTCCGTGGGCGTCGGTAATCCGGCCGTCATCAAGAATCTGCAGCAGCACGTTGAGTACGTCGGGATGAGCCTTTTCGATCTCATCGAAAAGAATGACCGAATAGGGCTTACGACGGACCTTTTCGGTCAGTTGGCCGGCGTCGTCGTAGCCC
Organism: Eubacteriales bacterium; assembly: GCA_045635765.1. Classification (GTDB taxonomy): domain Bacteria; phylum Bacillota; class Clostridia; order Oscillospirales; family UBA644; genus RGIG995. The sequence goes on from JAZTWH010000061.1 coordinate 14,099, forward strand.
ACGTATCCGGGAGGTGCACCGATAATGCGGGAAACGGAATGTTTTTCCATAAACTCCGACATATCCAGACGGATCAAAGTCTCGGGGGAATGGAACAATTCCTTGGAGAGGACCTTCACAAGCTCGGTCTTCCCCACTCCGGTGGGACCGGTAAAAATAAAGGAAACGGGGCGTTTTCGGGGCACCAGGGCCACCCGAGAACGGCGGACGGCGTCGGAAACCTTTACGATGGCTTCTTCCTGCCCCTTAATTCTGCTTCGCAGGACCTCTTCAAATTGGGCCAGGCGGTTCTGTTCCCGTTCCCGAATCTTGGAAGAGGGAATCCCCGTCCAAAGCTCAATGATCAGGGCCAGGTCGTCCAGGGTGACGGTGACCTCATCCCGTTGTGCGATCAAGGTTTCGTGCTCGGCCTCCGCCCGCATCAGATCGGATTTGGCCGTGGCAATGGCCGCAAAATCCTCCTGGGAAGGCTCTTCTTTTCCTTCCAGCTCTTGAACCTTTTTCTTTAACTCTTCTAATTTTTGCTCCGAAAGAAAGGTCTTTTCGTAAATGGGATGCTTTAACGTAGCGTTAGAGCAGGCTTCGTCCAGAAGGTCAATGGCTTTATCGGGCAAATATCGGTCGGTGACGTACCGTTCCGACAGCTCCACCGCCTTGACCAGGACGTATTGGGGCACCTTAATGTGATGGTAAGTCTCGTAACGGCTCTTGATTCCCTGCAACATCGTTACGGAATCCTCGATGGAAGGCTCGTTGACGATGACCGGCTGGAACCGACGCTC
>JAZTWH010000062.1:0-16543 GCA_045635765.1 Eubacteriales bacterium
TTTGGGTTTTTGGGGGCGTGGGGGTGGGGGTACCCGTGGGGCGGGAGGTGGGCCCGCCGGTGCCGGTGGGCGAGGAGCTGTCCGAGGGGGTGGGCGTGCCGACGTTGGATCCCCCGGAAGATCCGGAGGAACCGGCTCCGCCGTCGGAGCCCCCCCCCGGTCCGTCGGTGGAAGAAGACCCGCCCCCGCCGCTGCCCGTATCCGTCGAGGAATGGGGATTCAGGGAGACCGTAATGGGCGTAGGTGCCGTATGGGAGACGGGGGTATTATTGAACAAAATAAATTTCGTAACAGAAACGGAGATTTCTGTTTCCGATGCCGAAGAATTAACGACCCGGAAGGGCATAGAGATGACAACGCCCGAAGCGGTAATATCGGCAAATCCGCCCCCCGCAATGGTAACACTTCCCGAATTGTTCCCCACGCTGCTGGGAGCCGAATAGATCGTTGGCTTGGAAGACGGCATATCAGGATCCTGCGTTAATTGGACGGCGGTATGATCGTACGTAAGAACAAACTGAAATCCACCCCACGTAACGTTAGGAAAGGACAATGTTACGGTAAAATATCCGTTGTCTACGGGGGTACTGCTTAAAGAAAAAGCAGAAGTCGCAGAAGTAGGGAAGTCAAGAAAAACAACAGACACCACAAGTGCAAGGGAAAGGAGCACCAATACTATCTTATTCAGGGAAAAATGATTTAACTTCATTAAGACACTTCCTCTCACAAAAAACGGTTATCCTTCTACCGGGAAGGTTGTTACAACACCTACGACACGTTGCAAAATCAGCATTGCGTCGTAGATAGAAATTTCGGATTCTCCCGAAACCCTCGCCGCATATTTCTGATACTCCTCCAACGTTGTGGTGCCCACCACGTATTGCAAGACCAGCATGGCATCGTAAACGTCAATCCCATCCCGGGTCAAATCCCCGTACACGAAGGGGTTGTTGCCGTTGGCGATATGCACGGTGGGGGATTCGAGGGGGAAGGGGGTGTAAGAGACGAGGGGGGTCCCGGCGGAGTTGGTCAGGGTGTTGACGCAGAGGTCGTAGCCGGTCTTGGCCTTGGCCAGATCCTTGACGGCAAAGGTGTAGACCGCCACGGGGCCGGCGTAATTTGTCATTTTGCAGTCGGTCGCCCCGGTGACCGCCACGAAGTTACAGTAGCCGGCGGCGTTGGCGGAGGAAATCTCCCGGTGGTCGGTGATAAAATCGTACCCTCTTCCCTTGGCGGTGGCGATCTTCGATCCCTCGTTGACCGAGACCAGGGTCAGTGCCGACGGATCGAATTGAATTCCCCCATCGAAGGCCGTCCACCGAAGTCCGTTGGTGTAAATCTCCACCGTCAGGGTGGTTTTCTCTGAATTCACAATGGGCCGCATATAAATATAAGGAATGGTGACGGCGGTGGAGGAAACGGCGGGTATCCCAAGAAGAAAAACCAGGGCAAGGGCCGCGGAAATCAATTTTTTCATATCAGTCCTCCGTCTTTTTCGGGACCGGTTGAGGGGATTTCCCGGTCAAATAGGAAACAATTGCTACGGCATCCGCCCGGTCCACAAGTCCGTTTCCGTCCAGGTCTGCCCCTTCCTTTTGCCGGGCGGTCAGGGTAAGGTCCCCCGAGACTGCCCCTGCAAGCAAGGAAGCATCGGCGGCGGAAACCGTCCCGTCCCCATTCAGATCTCCAAAGGGCAAAGGAACCATAGGAAAGGACAGGGACATCTCCCCGACGGTAACGGTGACGGTATATTGCCCCGGTTCGGGGGAAGAATAATTCATCTCACAGGAAGCATCCTCCACGGGCTTTTGGGACATATCCTCCTGTAATTCAAACACGGAAAGGGACGACAGGTCGGGCGTGATCCCGTCGTACACGTAAACCCGGTCGGGGGGAAAGGTAACCGAAAGGACCTGCTTGGTGTATTCCAAAAAGACCCAGCCGGTCTTGCCTTCGTATTCCACCTTGCCCCACTCCCCGGAAATCTCCGTAACGGTCAAAAGGGCGGTATGGGGAATGGACGCCAAAATTTCTTTATCGGTTCCGGCCCCCGAACGGAGCCGAAGGGTAGAGCCAGGAGTATTGACCCGGACCGGCCCCGGCTGATACTTGGGCACGGAAGGTCCCTGGCTTCCCGTGGGGGGAAGGTACGTTCCTCCCGATTCCGGGTACTCCGTAGGCATATGTACGTACTCAATACCGTACTTTTTATAGGTGTTGGTCAGCTCCTCCCAGGTCCAGTACCAGCTGTCCACCCGACAGGGGATGCCGGTGTTGGCATGGTAAATGTACATTCCGTTATCATCGGTGGAAAGAACGATGAAGGAATGCTTGCCGGTGGTGCGGACGTTGGCCCCGGTCTTTACGTCTTTGAACAGATTTTTAACGTTGGCAACGGTCATCTCCGAGGGCTTCAGGGAGCCGAGGGAATAATATTTCCCTTCGTTTTCCTTATAATTCTGAGCCCGGTCAATAAAACCGAAGAGCTTGTAAAACATATAGTGGGCAAAGCCCATGCATTGACAGGAATAAAGACGGACCAGCTGGCCGTTTTTTTCGGGGTCGTTGTAATCGGAGATACAGTCGCATCCCCCGTAATAACTGCACTTATCGTGACAGGTACAGGGCTTACCGGTGTAAGAAAAGTAGGACCCCACGGGGAATTCCGCAAAAACCACGTCCAGCCGACTTGCCACGTAGGCGTTGTCGGTGTAATCCCCGCCGTTCCCCTTAATTTCTTTAATCACGCCGTGGGAGGTGTGGGTGAAAAAGGGAGAAAACAGGGCCAAAAACCCCATGGTGAGAATCAAAAAACCGCTTACGGCTCCCCGAAAAATTCGGGATTTTTTTCCCATGCACCGTTCCCCCTCTCTCGTGTCCTTCCACAAATCGCGTTCCTCTGTCGTGGCGAAAATCCCCGTTCTCGTTATTTACGATTCGCCTCTGTCGTGGCGAAAATCCCCGTTCTCGCTATTTACGATTCGCGTCTGTTGTGGCCGAAAATCTCGTGTCTCTCTATTTATGATTCATTTCCATTATAACAAGCAATCCCCCATCTGTCAACAAATTTCGGACAAAAGTCACATTTTTTTTACTGAATTGAACCGTTTTTGGAGGAAGAATATGGAACCAGTCCCGAAAAACAAAAAAAAAGAAGGGGTTCCCCTGTTTCGGATTCTGCAGATGTTCCGGGAGGCCCAGGTGGGAGCCTTTGCCGCCCAGGCAGCCTTTTTCGTGATTCTTTCTGCCATGCCCTTTTTGGTCTTTCTCACGGCGGTCCTCCACTACGTTCCCTGGACGGAGGGGGATCTGATGAAGATTTTGCCGGCGACCTTGGGGGAAGAGGTCCTTCGCCTCCTGCCCGACACCACCCCCACGGCGGCAATTCTTTCGCTGTCGGCAGTCACGGCCCTTTGGTCGGCCTCCCGGGGAATCGTAGCCCTGACCCGGGGACTGAATCGAATGTACGGACTGACCGAAAGCCGAAATTACGTTTTGCTTCGCTTCTTCGCCTTTGCGGAAACACTCATTTTGGAAATTGCCCTCATCTGCACCTTGGGAGGTGCCGTTCAGGGAGAGACCCTGGGAAGCGGTTCCCGGCCCGACGGAGTCTTGCGAGCTTTATTCCGCACGGGAGCCGGATTTTTGTTGCTGACGGGATTTTTTCTCTTTCTTTACACCGTTCTTCCCGACCATTCCACAAGCGTCACCCGGCAACTGCCCGGGGCGGCGGGGGCGGCAGTGGGGTGGATTTTGTTTACGGAGGGCTATTCCTTTTACGTGGAAAAGGTGGCCAATTTCTCCCAGCTGTACGGCACGTTGGCCAACGGGGCCATGCTGATGCTCTGGCTCTGGCTTTGCCTGTGTATTTTGTTCCTGGGGGCCCTGTTAAACCGAATTCTCTCGCTGTTATAGGCAGTCCCGGAGGGCGGCTTTTTTCCCGAGTCCTCTTGCGGTGATAGGCAGTCCCGGAGGGCGGCGAATCCTTTCGTCGCTGCAGCCTTCCCGGGGCAGTCTTTCGACCTGAATCCGGCGTTGTGATGAGCAAGGGGAGGGCAATTTTTGAAAAGTTGTGAACAATTCCCGAGAAAATTTTATTTTGGTTGACAACGGGTCCGTTTTCAAGTATAATGGAGGCATAGTACACAAGTGGAAAAGGAAAGGAGGCGGATTTGTGAGGTTTCGGAATTTTTCTTTTAACCCCCAACTGAAGACCAAGGTCATGGAATCCCTGTCCGCCGTTCTTCCCATTACCTTCATCGTCCTTGCCCTGAGCATTTTTATCGTTCCTTTAGAGGTAGGAACCGTTGCCATGTTCTTTGTGGGTGCGGTCATGCTGATTTTGGGGATGGGAATGTTCCAGCTGGGGGCGGAAATGTCCATGAGCCCCTTGGGAGAAGGCATTGGGGTGCAGATTGCGAAATCCAAGACCATGTTTGTGGCAGCGTTGATGGGATTTTTGATGGGATTTCTCATCACCATTGCGGAGCCGGACCTGCAGGTCTTGTCCAACCAAGTCCCGGCGGTGCCCAATCTGACACTGATTCTGACGGTGGCCGTAGGGGTGGGGATTTTTTTGGCCCTGGCCGTTCTGAGAATCGTCTTTAAGATCGATCTTTCCATCCTTTTGATGATCTTATATTTGGGGATTTTGATTTTGTCCTTTTTCGTTCCCGGGGAATTCCTCGCCGTGGCCTTTGACTCGGGAGGAGTGACCACCGGACCCATGACGGTCCCCTTCATTATGGCCATGGGTATCGGTCTTTCGTCCATGCGAAGCGACAAGGATGCGGCCAGCGACTCCTTCGGCCTGGTGGCCCTGTCCAGCGTAGGACCCATTCTGGCGGTCATGGTGTTGGGCTGCTTTTTTCCCACCGCAGATGGGGTCTACGAATCGGCCTTCGTCCCCCAGGTGGACACCATGAAGGACGTCACGGGGGCCTTTGCCGTGGAAATCCCCCACTACGCGAAAGAAGTGCTGGTGTCCCTTTTGCCCATTCTTTCGGTATTTGTGATCTTCCAACTGATTTACCGCAGATACCACCGGCGGCAATTTCTGAAGATCTCCGTAGGCTTTGGCTACACCGCCATCGGTCTGGTCCTGTTCCTGTGCGGCGTCAACGTGGGATTCGCCCCCGTCGGAAGCCAGCTGGGGAGCGAATTGGTCGCAGGAGAACAACGGTGGATCCTGATTCCCGTAGGGATGCTGATCGGCTATTTCATTGTCAAGGCGGAGCCGGCCATTCAGATTTTAAACAAGCAGGTACAGTCGGTCACCGACGGAATTATTTCCGAAAAATCCATGAACTTGGCCCTCTCCGTGGGGGTTGCGGTCAGTATCGGCCTTGCCATGCTTCGGATCCTGACGGGGATCCCCCTTCGGTGGATCATTATTCCCGGATACCTGATCGCACTGGTTCTGTCCCGGTTCGTCCCCAAAATCTTCGTGGGGATTGCCTTTGACTCCGGCGGCGTTGCCAGCGGTCCCATGACCTCTACCTTTCTTTTGCCCCTTTGTATCGGCACCTGCACCAGCGTGGGCAGGAACATCATGACCGACGCCTTCGGGGTGGTTGCCCTGGTCGCCATGACTCCCCTCATCGCCATTCAGATCATGGGAGTCCGATACCGCATCAAACTCAACAAGCAACAGAAACAAATTACACCCGACGACCTCATTCCCGCGGACAGCGACGAAATCGTCGAACTTGAGGAGGAATGATCTTTATGAACGAAAAGAAAACCCCGTCCCGGATGTTGTTTCTCATTGCCGCCCCCAAATTTGCGGATAAGGCCGCAACGCTGCTTTTGAAAAACAACGTCCCTATTCAGTACAAAATCAGCGGAATAGGAACGGCAACCAGTGAAATGATGGACCTTCTGGGCTTGGGAACGGCGGAAAAAACCATCATCGCCAGCATTTTGCCCAAATCGGTAGCCAACGAAACCTTAGCACAATTGGACGATACCCTGGAAGAATTGGAACGGAAAAACCGGGGGATTGCCTTTACTCTGCCCATCTGCGGACTGAACAAGCTGCTCTTGCGGATGATGGGAGCTTTGGAAGAACAAGCCGCCGGGAAGTCGGAACGAAAGGAAGGATTGGTTATGACAGAAGGAACTTACGCCCTGATCACCGTCATCGTGAATCAAGGCTACAGCGAAGAGGTAATGAACGCCGCCCGGGGGGCCGGTGCACGGGGCGGCACCGTTATTCACAGCCGCCGCATTTCCGATGAAAAGATCTCCGCCTCCATGGGCCTCGGCCTTCAGGAAGAACGGGAAATGATCCTGATCGTGGCCGACGAATCCCGGAAAGTGCAGATCATGCAGGCCGTGGGCACGCAGTGCGGCGTCCACAGCGAGGCCAAGGGCATCGTCCTCGCCCTGCCCATCGACCAAGTCATCGGCTTACGCTGACCCTCCAACCCGGGGGCCGATCCATCGAGTTTGCCCCTTCCCTCTGAGGCCGGGCCAGGGCGTGAGTTGAGCCTTTGGTAAAGGCCGGGCCAGGGCATAGGTTGAGGTTGAGCCTTTGGTAAAGTGAGTTGGCCCGTTGGTCTAAGGGCCGGGCCATGGCGTGAGTAGGCCTTTTTGTCTAAGGGCCGGATTGCGGCTCACGGGGACCTTTTGGGGGGCTTTCAAATACAAAAAAATTCCCCGGAACAGGAACGTTCCGGGGAATTTTTTTTGGAATCAGAGGGAGTCGGCGATGGCGAGGATGAGGTCTTCGGTTTTTTCCCAGCCCAGGCAGGGGTCGGTGATAGATTGGCCGAAGACATAGGTGCCATGGTCCACCTTTTGGGCACCGTCCACCAGGTAGCTTTCGATCATCAGGCCCTTGACCAAGCGGCGGATGTCCGGGTTCTGACGGCAGGAATGGAGGATGTCCTTGGCGATGCGGACCTGTTCCAGGTGCATTTTTGCGGAGTTGGAGTGGTTGGTGTCCACGATGACTCCGGGATTTACAAGGCCGGAGCCTTCGTAAAGCTCCAAAAGGCGGCGAAGATCCTCGTAGTGATAATTGGCGATGGCACGGCCTCCCATGTCCACATAGCCCCGGAAAATGGCGTGAGTAAGGGGATTTCCCTGGCTCTGAACCTCCCAGCCCCGATAGATAAAGGTATGGGGATGTTGCCCGGCGGTAATAGAATTCATCATGATGGACAGGTCCCCTCCTGTGGGATTTTTCATCCCTACGGGGATATCCAACCCGCTGGCCGTGAGCCGGTGCTGTTGATTTTCCACCGAACGGGCACCCACGGCGACATAAGAGAGAAGGTCGGACAAATAGCGGTGATTGTCGGGATAAAGCATTTCATCCGCACAGGAAAAGCCGTAATCCTTCAACGCGGACATATGGAGATCCCGGATGGCCACAATGCCCTTCAGCATATCCGCCTCCACCGTGGGGTCAGGCTGATGGAGCATCCCCTTGTAGCCGTCCCCGGTGGTTCTGGGCTTGTTGGTGTAGATGCGGGGAATGATGATAATTTTGTCCTGCACTTGGTCCTGTACTTTCCGCAGACGGGAGATGTACTCCAGCACGGGCTCCTTCTGATCGGCGGAGCAGGGACCGATGACCAGGATCAGTTTTTGGCTTTTGCCGGTAAAAATATCAGCGATCTCCCGGTCCCGAAGGGCCTTGACCCGGGCCATTTCCTCCGTCAGGGGGTATTGCCGTTTGATCTCCTGAGGAATGGGGAGTTTTCGCAAAAAATTCATATTCATTGGGTGAGTCCTCCGTTATTTTCGATCGAATTTCATCCGTCGGGCCGTAGAAAGACGCATCATCTCCCGAAGGCCCTCCCGGTCGCCGACGGAGAGAAATCCCCGCATTTTATTCATTTGCTCCGTAAAGGCGTCCATCTGCTTCAGCAGGGCCTCTTGGTTGAGCAAAAACAGTTCGCTCCACATTTCGTCGTTGATCCGGGCGATGCGGGTCAGGTCCCGGAAGGAATCCCCCGTGTATTGCACCAGCCGGTCGTCGTCGCTGGCACACATGAGGGATACGGCCACGCAGTGGGTCAGCTGGGACAGAAAGGCGATCATCTCGTCGTGCTCCCGGGCAGACAGCCGGGAAATGCGGGCAAAGCCCAATTCCGCCCCCAGATCCTCGCAAAGGCGAATGGCCTGCTCGCTGTTTTCAGGGGTGGGGACTACAATGTAATTGGCCCCGACAAAAATTTTCTCATCGGCGTTTTCAATGCCCCCCACCTCTTTCCCGGCCATGGGATGGACCGAAACGAACTCCACCCCTTGGGGCAATCCCCGGACCACCGGGTCGATGATGCAGGATTTGACCCCCGTCACATCGGTGACCACGGTGCCGGGCTGGATCAGATGGCCGTAGGATTCCACCCACTTGACCAAAACCGTGGGGTACAGGGCAAAGACGATCATTTCGGCCCGGGAGATCAGTTCTTCGTCAACTTTCGCCGATCCCTCGTCGATCATGCCCCGTTCCAGGGCGTAATCCACCGTTTCCTGTCGGCGGGCAAAGCCGTAGATACAGCGGAAGCCTTTTTTCTTCAGGGCCATGGCGTAGCTTCCGCCTAAAAGCCCCAATCCCACGATCAGGATCCGGGTATCCCGGTGTAAATGCATCATAATTCTTCCAACCTAACCTTTAACTTTTTCAGTATTTCAAAAAAATCGGGAAAGCTTTTGCTGACCCCTTGGGCTCCGGAGATGGTTCCTCCGTATCGGCAGGCAAGGACCGCCAGGGACATGATGACCCGGTGGTCGTTGTGGCCCTGCAGGGGCAATTTCGGGGGGTGGAGGGGGGCTTTCTTTACTCGGATGAAATTGTCCCCCAATTGAATCTCCGCACCGAATTTTGCCAATTCCCGGGCCATTACGGCTCCTCGGTCGCTTTCTTTGATTTTCAACCGCCTCGTGTCGGTCAAAAGACACCCTTCCTTCGTGGCCGCGACGGTCATAAGGATGGGAGCAAGGTCCGGGCAATCTCTCACGGAAATCTCCGGGGCCCCTTGCAAAAGACGGGCGAACAGCTCTTCCCACACCCGGTCTCCCTGAAGGGTCCGGGAATTTCTTCCCTCCACCGAAACCTCTCCGCCCATCAGGTTCAGGGCCCCCAAAAAGGCGGCGTTGGATTCGTCGGCCTCCACCGTCACCCTCCCGGGCTTATACGACTGGCCCGGAGGAATCAAAAAGGTCCCTTCGTCGGGCCGAAGGACCCGGATGCCGAACCGTTCCAGGGCGGACAGCGTCAGCTGAAGATAGGAAGCACTCTCCAGGGGAGTAGTGACCAAAATCCGACTTTCTTTGTCCAGCAAGGGAAGGGCAAATAAGAGGCCGGTCAAAAACTGACTGCTGACATTTCCGGGGACCGAAAAATCTCCCGGGGCTAGAGTCCCCTCCACCGTCACGGTACGGGACCCGCAGGTCAGCAAAATATTTTTTTCAGAAAACAACCCTTCGTAGACCGACAGGGGCCGTTCCAGCAGCCGGTCACTCCCGGAAAGGGTGCCCCCGCCCGACAACAGACACAGAGGAAGGAGAAACCGCAGAGTGCTTCCGCTTTCCCGGCAAGGCAACGGAGCCGTTGCCCGAGGCCGTCCCCCGCAGCCGGACACCGTAACGATACTTCCTTGAATGGCAACGGAGGCTCCCAGGGCCTGCAGTCCGTCCAGGGTGGCCAAAACGTCCTCAGAAAAGGCCACGTTCTCCACCACGCTCGTTCCCTCCGCCAGCCCGGCACAGATGAAAAGCCGATGGGCCATGCTCTTGGACGGCGGTGCCGTTACGGTTCCCCGGGGAACCGAGGGGGTAATTTTTACGTTCATTTCGTCGCTCCCCGTTCCAACAAAAGGTCCACCGCCTCCAAATATCCGTCGGTGCCGTGGCCAAGGACCGAGGCAATGCAGGCGGCACGAATATAACTGACCTGCCGGAAGGATTCCCGTTGCTCCAGGTCGGAGATATGCACCTCCACCGTGGGGATTCCCACGGCCTTCAAGGCGTCCAGCAGAGCGATGCTGGTGTGGGTGTAGGCTCCGGGATTGAAGACAATTCCGTCTACCGCCCCATAGGCCTGCTGGATTTTATCCACCAGGCAGCCCTCGTGGTTCGACTGATAGAAGGAAACGTCCACACCCTTCTTTTGGCAGTGATTCCGAATTTTTTCCAAAAGGGAAGGATAGTCCTCGGTCCCGTAAATCCCGGGCTCCCGAAGACCCAAAAGATTCAGATTCGGGCCGTTGAGTACCAAAATTTTCATCCAAAAAAGTCCTTTCCGATGATTTCTGCCGTTTGCTCCGGTCCTTGGTCGGTCTCCACCCGCACGTCGCAGGTCTCACAATACCGGCCGTACCGTTCCTCGTACCGCCGGCGAAGGTCCTCGGCGGTGGAGGCCAAAGGCCGGTCGGGGGTGGGAAGGAGTGCCTCCAAGGCCCGGTCCAAAAAGTAAATCCTCCCGGTCCTCTTCAAGGCCCGGACGTTTTCTTCCCGCAAAACGGCTCCTCCGCCGGTGGCGATGACCGCCCCCGCAGACTCGTTGGCAATCTGCCGCAAGACCCGGGCTTCCAGCTCCCGGAATCCTTCTTCTCCCACCTCTTCAAAAATCTGAGAAATTTCCTTCCCGGACTCCTTGACGATTTCTTCGTCGGTATCCACGAAGGGACGGTTCCAAGCCCGAGCCAATTCCCTGCCCACGGTGGTCTTTCCGCTTCCCGGCATCCCGGTCAAAACAATGTTTTCCTTCTGAGCCAAAATATCCCGAAAGATGGCCTCAGTCTGCTCCTCCATCCCCTCAAAATCCGCCTCGGCCCCTCCGGCCGCAATGGACCTTTCCATGCCCGCCGAAGGTTGTTGGTCGGTATCCGCCGGAGATTGTTGGTAGGTGCCGGTGGGTGATTGCGAGTCGGTGGTCGGCAGAGATTGCTGCCGGAAGATGCGGCAAGCCTTTACGGCCTGGGCCACCAGCATATAGAGGCCTCCTTCGGAGGAGATGTGCCGGGCTTGGGCATCCAGGACCAGATTGGTGCGGAGGGGGTTGTAGACCACGTCCACCACCCCTTGCAGGTGGGGGAATCGGGAAAGGTCCGCGGGCGTGGAGGCCCGGTCGGGGGTTCCGTCGGCGTAGGGGTACATTCCGCAGGGCGTGGTATTGATAATCACGTCGGCGTCGGCGTGGAGTTCATAGGCTTCTTCGTAGGTCACGTCCGGGTGGTCCTTGGGGCGGCCTACCACGATGACTTCTGCGGCCTTTGCGGCCTTTGCCACGGCCTGGGCCGTCCGGGAAGTCCCCCCGGCTCCCAGAATCAGGACCTTTTTGTCCGTAAGGGGAATACCGATCCGTTTAATGAGAGCCTGCATACCGTAAAAATCCGTATTGTAGCCGTACAGCCGGCCGTCCCGGTTGACCACCGTATTCACCGCCCCGATGGCCTTTGCCCCTTCGTCCACATAGGACAAAAAGGGAATCACGGTCTTTTTGTAGGGGATGGTCACATTGATGGCTTTAAAATTCCGGGCCGCGAGGAAGGGCTCCACCTGCTCGGGAGTCAGCTCCTTGACCTGATAATCATAATCGGCACAGCGGCCGTGAATTTCTTTGGAAAAGCTATGGGGCAAATGCTCCCCGATCAGTCCGTATTCCATCATGCTTCTCCTAACCAATCGGTGCCGTACCGCAATGCCAGAAGGTCGCAGAGGGCCAAGGCCGTAACACTATCCACCACCACTCGGGCCCGATGGGCGATGCAGGGATCGTGGCGGCCGGACAAGGTAAGCTCAAGCTCCTGGCCGGAGGTGAAGTCCACGGTGGACTGCTCCCGGAAGATGGACGAGGTGGGCTTGACGACACATCGGAAGATTAAAGGCATCCCGTTGGTAATGCCGCCGTTGATGCCGCCGTTGGAATTTTTGGAGGTGACCACCCGTTGGCCCTCCATGCGGAAGGGATCGTTGGCAACGCTCCCCCGAAGATCGGCCAGGGCAAATCCGTCGCCAAATTCCACACCCTTGACGGCGGGAACGGAGAACAACAAGTGAGAGAGGACTCCCTCCACCGTGTCAAACCAAGGCTCTCCCACCCCGGCGGGAAGGCCGGTCACCGCCGTTTCTAAGACGCCGCCGACGCTGTCCTTTGCCTCTCGGGCGGAAAGAATCGCCTCGGTCATAGCCTGCTCCCCTTGGGGATCCAAAACGGGAAAAGATTTTTTGGAAAGGGTCTTCAGATCCTCCGCCAAGTCCCCGAAGGGGCGGTCGTTGATTCCGGCACAGCGGGACAGGTGGGTGCCAATCAAAATTCCCTTATGTTTCAAGGCACTCAGGGCGACGGCTCCTCCGGCCACCAGGGCCGCCGTGATGCGTCCGCTGAAATGACCTCCGCCTCTGGGGTCCTCGAAGGAATGATATTTTGCATAGGCCGTGTAATCGGCGTGGCCGGGACGGGCTTTGCCGTAAAAGGCGTAATCGTCGCTGTGCTGGACCGTATTGGGGATGCGGATGCAAAGGGGCGTGCCGGTGGTTCTGCCCTTGTATACACCGCTTTCGATCACGAAGGAATCCGGCTCCTGCCGTCCGGTGGAAATAAGCCCGGAGGGCCGGCGTAAGGCCAATTGGTGGGCAAGGAAGGATTCCTCCACGGGAATTCCCGGGGCCAGGCCGTCCAAGATCACCCCCACGGAGGGGCCGTGGCTTTCGCCGTACAGCGTAACGGATACGGAAGATCCAAAGGTATTTTTCACGGTTATAACACCTCTCTCAGTTGTTCTGCCAGGGATTCAAAGGGAATGGATTCCAGAAGGGATTCCCCTACCCGGAGGCAACGGACCACGGTAATTCGGTCTCCGTCGCATTTTTTGTCGTGGGCCATGACGGAAAGGATCTGCTCCGGATCTCCCCGGTAGGAGGTAGGCAGATTTAAGGATTTCAACACGGACAAAAGGCGGGGCCGAAGGTCCGGATGGACCATGGGCAACATTCCCAGGGCCACACATTCCCCGTGCAACAATTCATAGCCGCTGACCGTTTCCACGGCGTGGCCCACCGTATGGCCGAAGTTCAGTATGCGGCGAAGGCCTCCCTCCCGTTCATCCTGCTCCACAACCCGGGCCTTGGCGGCCACGGAACGGGCAATAACCTCTTCGACCCGGTCGTAGGCTTCGCCCCGTTCAAAGAGGGCGAACAGTTCCGGGTCTCGAATCAGTCCCATTTTTACGGCTTCCGCCATGCCGGCGGAGCGTTGGCGGGCATCTAAGGTTTCCAAAACGTCGGGGTCGATTAGGACCCTTTTGGGCTGATAAAAAGCACCGACGGTATTTTTATATCCCTTGTAGTCCACGGCCACCTTTCCCCCCACGGAGGAGTCGATCTGGGAGAGAAGAGTGGTGGGGATATTATAAAAATCAATGCCCCGAAGGTAGGCCGCCGCGGCAAAGCCACTCATGTCTCCGGCCACGCCACCTCCCACGGCCACCACGCAATCCCCCCGGGTGAAATTGGCCTCGGTCAGCCGATCGAGAAGCATCATCCAGGTGGTCACGTTCTTATTCTTTTCTCCCTGCTCGAAGACCACGAGGGTGGAGTCCTTGCATTGGGCGGCAACGGCCTTGGGGTATTGGTCCGGGACCCCCGAATCGGCCACCACCAAGACCTTGCGGTCCAGGTTCAAAAGGTCTGAGGCCCGGAGTAAGCAGCCCCGTTCAATGATCACGTCGTAGGTTCGGCAACCAAGATCCACGGTCACGGTCATCCTTCTGTCTCCTTCAACATTTTTTCCCGGTCAAAGGCACCGGCGATCTTGAGGAAGGAGCAGGTTTCCCTTAACTGCCCGAGCATATTCTGCCCCGCCTCCCCATAGAGGCTCCCTTCCCCTTCTACGTAAAAGTAATATTCCCAGTTGCCCTTTTTGGTGGGACGGCTCTTGAGACAACGGAGGTTAAAGCCGTTCTCGCCGATGACCGAAACGGCCTTGCCCAGGGATCCGGCTTCGTGCTTGACGGTAAAGAACATGACGAATTGATTTTCTTCTCCCCTGGGACGGTTTTCCACCCGGGAAAACACCGCAAAGCGGGTGGTGTTGCTACTGCTTTCGTTGATGTGCCGTTCCAGGACCTGCAGGCCGTAAAGACGGGCCGTTTCCAGGCTTGCCACAGCGGCCACGTCGTGCCGTCCCGATTCTGCCACCCGGCAGGCGGCCACGGCGGTATTGGTGGCAGCAGTGGTCTTCCAGCCCCGTTGCCGCAGATATTTTGCACATTGGGACAGGGCTTGGGGATGGCTGATGACCTCTTTGACGTCGCTCATTTGGGTGCCGGGAAGGGCCAAAAGATTTTGGACGATCTCCAGCTCGTAGATCCCGTTGATATACAGACTGCCCTCAAAGGCCCGGTCCACCACCTGGGTCACGTCCCCGGCGTAGGAATTCTCGATGGGCAGGACGGCACAGTCACATTCTCCCGATTCCACCGCATCGTAGGCGGCCAGAAAATCCGGGTAGGCCACCGCCTTCGCCTCGGGGAAAATCCATGTAGCGGCAATGTGTCCAAAGGCTCCGTTGACTCCGCTGTAGGCTACCTTCATGCCCTCCAGAAGGCGGCTTTGATAGGCTCGGGAAATGGCCATGTTGGAATTCAGATAATCAATATAATAGGATCTCAGATCCTCCTCCACCCGGGCAGAGTTCCTGCGGACCACCTCCGCCTCCCGGAGGGGATCGAAGATCTGAAGCCCCAACTCCCCCTTGGCCTCGGCCACCGTCGCCACCGCCCGCATCCGCTGGCAGAACAGCTTGGCCATCTCTTCGTCTACCCGGTCGATGGTCTTTCTCGCTTCGGTCAACTTATCCATGGATTAACCCTTCCTTTGGTAAGATTCGTACAATGCCCGGAACGCCGGGAGCGACCGTTTGATCTGCTCCGTGGAAACGCAATAAGAGATGCGGATGTACCCCTTGACTCCAAAGGAATCAGAGGGAACCAAGAGCAATTCGTAGTCCTTGGCCCGTTCGCAGAAGGCGGCGGCATCCTCCTCCAACGCCTTGACGAAAAGATAGAACGCACCGTCGGGAGGCGTAATGGAATATCCCATTTCCGACAGGGCCTCGGAAAGAAGCCGCCGGTTTTCCCCATAGATCGAAAGGTCCGTGGCGGCATGGGAACACCGGGCAACGGCATATTGCATCAAGGATGGAGCACAGACGAATCCCAGAGCCCGCCCTGCCCCGCAGATGGCGGCATAGACGGCCTTTGCCCCGGGCATGGACGGGGGAACCAGAATGTATCCGATCCGTTCTCCGGGCAAAGACAGGGCCTTACTGTAGGAATAACAGACCACCGTCCGGGAATAAAAGGCCGGCACGTAGGGAACCGAAACCCCGTCGTAGGTCAACGTCCGATAAGGTTCGTCGCAAATCAAAAACAACTCCGAATCGCTGTCCGCTTCCTTCTCCCGCAAGAGATCTCCCAATTTTTTCAGATCCTCTGCCGGAACCACCGCCCCCGTGGGATTGTTGGGAGAGTTGAGAATCAGAGCCTTGGTCCGGGGCGTTATGGCGTCGGACAGGGCGGCAAAATCAATCTGGAAGGTATCGGGCAGACAGTTCACGACCCGAAGCACCGCCCCCGTTTTTTCCACAAATACCCGATATTCCGGGAAATAGGGAGCAAGCACGATGACCTCGTCCCCCGGATTGCACAGGGCGTGCAGGGTGGCCGTCAGGGATGCGGCGGCACCGCAGGTCATGTAGATCAGATCTGGATCCACAGAACAATGGGAACGTTCTTCCTCCACCCGGGCCACGGCTCGCCGAACGGAAAGATCCCCCTGAGCCGAGGTATATCCGTGAAGGGCTACGGGGTCCGTATTTACGATCAGATCCTGCAAGGCCTCCGTAAGGACCCGGGGAGCCGGCACACTGGGATTTCCGATGGAAAAGTCAAAGACCCGATCGGCTCCGATCTCCTCCTTCCGCTTCCGGCCGTATTCAAACAAATTCCGAATGGCACTTCGGTTGGTTCCCAACTCCAGCATTTTTTGATTAATCATATTCTTCACCTCTAAAAAAAGAATGCCGAGATCCAAATATAATTCGGACCTCGGCACATTCATCGAACTTTACTGCACGGAGAACTTATCCCCGAACAGTCTTTCCGACAGAGTTCCGGCGATCCGCACTGATATAATAATAAAATCGAGCATCAAGAAACATAACGGAACTCCTTTCGAAAAATTATATATGAATATTATACACAATAAAAATGCATCTGTCAAGGCTTTTTTGCAAGAATCTGCAATTTGCCATAGTTTTTTTGCATTTTCATCAACTGCCGAACCCAAATCTCGAAAGGGCGGATGCCCACTGGCAAATCATAACGATTCCCCTTATGACCGTTTGGTGGCCGTTTGGCGAGTCCTAACGGGTCGCCGTTGTATCCGTTCCGGCCGTTGTCGGCCGTAGCAAGTCGCCGTCATGGCCGGGTGGGCCGTTAAGGCCGGGTGGGCCGTTAAGGCCGTTTGGGCCGTTAAGGCCGTTTGGGCCGTTTGGGCCGTTTGGGCCGTTAAGGCCGTTTGG
>JAZTWH010000063.1:0-22295 GCA_045635765.1 Eubacteriales bacterium
ACCATAAAAATAAAGTAGAACAGGGTATATGCAAGGGACGCCACCATGGCCAACGCCAGAATCAGGCAAATAATCCGTACGGCAAGTTTCGTTTTCTTATTCATAAGGTCAATCCTCCCCTTTTAAAATCCCGTTTGAAAGGGATTCTTTTGCGGATTTCAGTTCATTTTCAATGTTTTTAACCACCATTTGCATGGAGGAGAGGTTGCCCTTGATCTTCCCGATGGAATGGGCAGAATTGGACAAAATCCCTTCGCTTTGGGCCTTTGCGGCTCCGATGATACCCTTGGCCTCGTTCAAGGTCATGGTGATGATCTCATGGGCCTCGTCGGACACTTGCCGGGCAAGGGCTTCCGTTTGTCCCTCCGCTTCGGTAATCATGGACTGGGCTTCAATTCTTGCCTTTAAAAGAATCCCGGAGGCTTGTTCTTCCGCATCGGAAATTTTTTGCTTCGCTTGTGCCTCCCCATCGGAGAGCTTTTGCTTCGCCTGTGCTTCCGCATCGTTCAGAATCTGCTCCGCCTGTTCTCTCACGGCAGCACAGACCTTCCCCTCCAAGCGGTCACAGGAAAATCCCCGGGGATCCCCCTCCATCTGAGAGGTCAACTCCTCGCATTGCTTCACCACCGCGTCGGTCTGTTGGGAAAGCTCTTGGCACCGGGCGATCAGTTCCTCGATCTGGGCATCCTTTTCTTCCATCTGCCGTTTCAGATCTTCTGCTTCCCGTGCGAAGGCGGTTTTGATTTCCAATTCTTGCTCTAACGCCTCGTTTTTACGGGATGCGGCGACCAGGCCTTCGTTTAACTCAAGAATTCGGTCATTCAGCTCGTCCACGGCTTCCCGGTGGCTTCGGTCCGCGGCGTCGATATACTTCAGAACGTCCTCCCGTTTGTAACCGCCGAACGCGGTTTCCCGGAACAGTTTATCCCTTTTCATTCCCCTACACCTCTGTTTCAGTATCCTTCGGCTCGTCCGTGCCGGTCATTATATGCAAAATCTTTCGATAAATTACCAACGGATTTTTGCGAAACCGTTCTGCCATCATATCGGCCTGCAGTTTGTTGGGAGAATAGAGCGTCAGCCCCAGCATGGTGATTCCCTCATCGGAAAGGTTGATGTTGCAGGCGTATTCCGTTCCGTTTCCCTTTTCCACCGGGGCAACGGTTGCTTCCACCCCGATCTGCTGACGAAGCTTGGACATCTCTGCTGCCGCATAAGCCAGGGAGGCTTCCCGGTAGGAGAGAGGCACGTCTTTTCTCAGAGGTTCAATAACGCTCTTCCCCTGAAGGGTTAAAAAGAGATAGGGAGTATCGTTTTCATCCTTCTTCTGCGTCAAATTTTCATTTTCGATCAGGTCGTGCAAGGCTTCCTGAATGGCGAAGATATTGACGTCGCTCAGAGCCAGGGCCGTTTCAATAACGTGACGGGGAACGGGCCCCGGCGTTCCGTTGATCGTATAAAGAACCAAAACCTTAATCTGATGGAGTGATAATGCTGCACTCACCCGCCGGTCACCTCCCGCAGTAATCTTTATACTATATTATATCATAAATCTATAGTATTTTCAATCCTATTTCCTGAAAAGTCGGAAAAAATTCATATCGAACCCCGTCGAAGGACCGTATATCCCGTAAGATACCCCCAAATCATCGCTAAGGAAGGGTTTTTTTCAACAAAAAGTGTGGCACAGACGGGAAATAAGAGAAGAATTAGAAGAATCAACGCACACCGATAACAGATCCGTTCACAGACCTCCGCTCCGTGGCCCGTCGCAAAGGCATAATAGAGAATCCGTCCGCCGTCCAGGGGAAGAATGGGAAGAATATTGATTAAAAACAGGGAAACGTTGCAGTATAAAAGATAGCGGACCGTCTCATTTTCCGGAGAAAAGGGGAAGGCCAACAGGAGCATTGCCAACAATAAATTCAAAACAGGCCCTGCCGCCGCACAAAATACCTCGTTTCCGGGGGTCAGCTTCATAGAATCCTTCGGAATCGCACAAATTCCAAAGGGGAGAAGCTCAATGCGTTCCATTTCCGTTTCACAGATTTTATATGCCAAAATATGCCCGGCTTCGTGCAATAGGGCGGAAAGCCAAAGAAGTCCCGTCTGTCCCCACGTTAAGACCCCAAGGCAAGGAAACAGGGCCGTCAACAGGATGGTGGGATGAATTTTAATCCGCCTCATGCCGTAAGATCCACGTACCGTTCCGGGTCCACGGTCCGATTATTGTAGGACAACTGAAAATGGAGATGCGGGCCGGTAACCCTTCCCGTTTTTCCGGAAAGTCCAATAATTTCCCCCTGCTCCACCCTATCTCCCACCGAGACGGTCCGGGTCTGTAAATGGCCGTAGTAACTCTCGGTTCCGTTGCCGTGGCTGAGAACGATGTAATGACCCCCGATTCCACTGTATTCCGATGCCGTTACCGTCCCCGATGCGGCAGCCCGGACCTCCGTCCCTTCCGAAACGGCAACGTCCACCCCCTTGTGATAACGGGTGACGCCGGTAAAGGGATCGTTGCGATAACCGTAACCGGACGATACCGTGCCCGTAAGTGGGGCCTGAAATTCTGCAAAGACCGAAACGTGTTCCTCCGTCGGAATTACGGAAAACACCTCTTCCGCCCATCCCTCAACCTCCGTTTCTACCCCGGTACTCGCCGCCACCGCCTCCTCCGAGGGAATCAGTCCAATGATTCCCGTGATGGCCGCCGTTGTGGCAAAAAGAAGAAGGGTGAGCACCGTCGCCTGTTTTAACTGCTGCATCCGTTTGCTTTTCATGATTTTCCTCCAAGGGTGTTATGGTTATTTATATTTTAAATTATTCCGTAATATGACCAAAAACCCTTGACAAACCCGTCAAATTCCTTTATAATAGAAGTACTTACGATAGAATCACCGTTTTCATAGAAGTGCTTACAATAAAACATCATTATTATGGAAGCACTTACAATAAAATCACCATTTTCATAGAATCACCATTTTCATAGAAGCACCATTTTCATAGAAGCACGGCTTTCATAGAAGCACCGTCTATAATGGAAGTATCATTCGGGGAAAGGAGTCGGAGGAATGAAGCGTCGCATGGGAGATTTTACCCAATCCGTACACGAATATTTTGCCTCTTTGGACAAGGGCCTGCTGGTGGTAGCCCTCCTTCTCGCCGGATTCGGCCTTGCCTCCGTCAGTACCGCCACCGCCGCCGCAAGCAATCATGATCACGATATGATGGTCCAGACCGTCGGAATCTGTATGGGCTTGGTGGTGGTCTTGATTTTTTCCAAGATTGATTACGCACTTCTTGGCCAGTTTTCCGTCCCCATCGTTCTGATCTGTTCCGCCGTCCTTCTGGCCACCGCTTTTATCGGCAATTATTCCGGGGGGAATACCAACTGGTTGGACTTGGGGTTCATTAGCGTCCAGCCCTCGGAATTTGCAAAGGTTGCCTTTATTTTAACCTTTTCTACCCACGTTTCCCGATCAATGGATTCTCTGAACCGCCTGTCGACCCTCTTTTTTCTTGCCCTCCATTTCATGGCTTATTTTATTCCCATTTGCATCCAGGGGGATTTTGGGACCGCCTTGGTCTATTGCGGCACCCTCTTGGTGATTTTGTATATGGCCGGTTTACAGTATCGGTATTTTATTATTGCCGGCGTGGCTGTCGTTGCGGGTTTTCCCATCCTGTGGGAATTTATTCTGAAAGATTATCACAAAAAACGCATCCTCTTCAGCCTCAATCCCGAGTTGGATCCCCTGGATTTCGGCTACCAGCCGATTCTGTCTAAAATTTCCATCGGCTCCGGCGGTCTGACCGGCTTGGGGTACGGGGAAGGGGTTCAATCTCAAAATGAATTGCTCCCCGAAAGCCATACCGACTTCATTTACGCGGTAATCGGGGAAGAATTCGGATTTATCGGTTGCGTGTTCGTATTACTTTTGTTGGCACTTTTGGTCCTTCTTTTGGCCCGAGGTGCCAAGCACGCCAAAGATGATGCCGGAAAATTCATCTGCTTTGGCCTTGCCGCCATGTTTGCCGTCCAGACGATGATGAATATCGGGATGTGCATCGGAGTTTCTCCCGTCATCGGCGTCACGTTGCCCTTCATCAGTGCCGGAGGATCCTCGGTTCTCGCCTCCTTTTTTGCCATTGGACTTGCTCAAAGCGTCCGTATGAAGCCCGATCTGTCCCTTCGTTTTGGGGACCGACACCGCCGGAGACGGATCTGACCTCCCCCGGATGAAAAAAGTTGTGAAATTATAAAATGTAACACTTTTTTCATTGCATTTGTCCCTCAGATGTGTTATAATAATCCTTGTAAATTAATAAACATTACGGCCGGGATATGCCGTAACGTGCTGGTATGGCTCAGTCGGTAGAGCAGTTCACTCGTAATGAACAGGTCATCGGTTCGAATCCGATTACCAGCTCCAAAAAAAGAACGGCTCAACAGAGTCGTTCTTTTTTTTTACGTCGCAGAGACTTGGATCCCGTCTGCGTCGGTTCGTATATGATCAATACAAACAGCAACCGATAATGCAAATCAAACAAATTATTTCATAAAAATTTTTTAAGCGAGGTTTTATCTATGAACAAAAAAGTTACATCCATCGTCTCCTATTGCACCATCGTTGGCTGGCTGGTCGCTTTTCTTGCCGGCGATAAGGAAAACGCCAAATTCCATCTGAATCAGGGCTTGGTTCTTGGAATCTTCGGAACCGGAATCCAGATTGTTTTGGGCGTCGTTGGGGGAATCCTCGACGCTATCGCCCAAATCGACGGGATCATCGGATTCGTGTTTGGAGTTTTCGGAGGCATCGTTGGCGTCGTTTCTGCCGTTGCCGGGGTACTCACCTCGGTTCTCATCGTGGTCGGAATTTTAAATGCGGTCAACGATAAGGAAGAAAAACTCCCCGTGATCGGCGGTATCAACCTTTTGAAATAATCTTGTAACAAAAAAATTTACGACCCGGGAAGAGTGTTGTATGTAAGGATCTCTTCTTCGGGTCGTTTTTTTATACAAAAACGTGGTCACCGGAAAACCGGTGGCCACTGTCATTGATGTCGGAATTGGATTGCACTGCAACCCGGACCGGATCGGACCGGGACGGCACGAGGCACGTTACGGGCAAAGGTTAAAGGATTCCTTGACGCTCCAAAAAGTCCTTGCAGGCTGTCGTCCAGGATGCAATTTCCGGGTCCGTCGAGGGAATGCCAAGTCCGTGAGGACCATGGTCGTAACAGCGAATCTCATAGGGAATTCCGGCCTTTTTGCAGGCATCTTCCATGGCAAGGGTGTTTTCCTTGGCCGGAACAAGCGTGTCCGTCAGGGTCGTCCAAAGAAACATGGGCGGACATTGGGGGGAGACCCGCTGAACGGGAGACCAGTACGCAATGTTTTCTTCCGTGTAGGGCAGTTCTCCTAAAAAGTATTGGGCAGTACGGACATGGGTCCCTTCGCCTAAGGTCAGAACCCCATAGCACATAATGGCGAAATCCGGCCGTTCTTCGGGAGTTTCGTACATGGTGGCACAACATCCTGCCAGATGACCTCCGGCAGAAAATCCGCAAACTCCCACCCGATGGGGGTCAATGCCGAATTCCTTGGCAGCTGCCCGGATCCGTCGGAGCCCTTGCTGTCCGTCTGCCAGAATTGCTTTTCCGCCGTATTCGGGCCCAATACGGTAATCCAGCACAAACGCACTGACGCCAATTCCGTTAAGCCATTCTGCGATTTGAATTCCCTCGTGATCCCAAGCCTTTTTGTGGTATCCGCCCCCGGGGATCACCATGCAACAGGGATGGTTGTCCCCCGGTAAAAGGAACGGGGAGAGGGTCGGTGCAAATTGTCGTTTTTCCCACTGAAAATAAGGAATTTCTTTTTCCCAAAGAGGAATCAGCATACATTATTAGTCCTTTCAATAGATTTTCGTTTCTTTCAGGGTTTTTGTGCTCTTTTTGTGCAAGAAAACGAACACCCAAAATCCTACGGAGACGGCTAATAGCACGCCCCCAAAGATCAGCAGGGGCTTTGCGTCGGCGGGGTTATAGAATACCAACTCCCCGTCCTTTGCCAGTCTTTGAAACATACTGGAGTCCTTATTGATGGCATCCAGAGCCGCCAGGGCCAAAACCGTGGCTGTGTCGTCGGATTTCGTATCGTTTTTCGAGAGATAAAAGGAATAATCGGAAGGATTTTGATAGGAGAGAAGGGTCTCCAAAAGATCCCGATCCCCTGCGGTATTTGCATCCACTCCGCCGTCGGTAATCCCAATGATTTTCCAACTCAGCTCCACGGCGTTGGCCGCCTTATAGTCAATTAAGTATTTTACCCCATTGGCCGAGGCCTCAAGCTCCTTCGGATTGCCGGATAAGGCCAGGGCACTGATGGCAAGGGCCGTCTCCTTGGGAGAATCGGAAAAGGAGCCGTTCTCGTTTTGTTGCTGTAACAGCCATTCGTAGGCCTTCGCACTGTTAAAGATCTCTTTCCGTCCCGTCAGAGCCAGGATGGAAAGACAGTGGCTCTCCACGTTTCCAAAGGATCCGTCCGCGTTCTGAAGATCCTTCAGGGTTTGGCATTCGGGATCCCCCTCGGGAATCTCCCCAAGGGCACTGACGGCTAAAATCCTTTTTGCAAGACCTCCGGCCGTTCCGTCACTTTCAGGAAGATAAGGAGTCTTGCCGGTCAGCATTCCCATGGACGCCATGGCAAGGGTCTCTTCAAACAGGGTGAGCTCGGTTTTTTCGGTGTAATAGCCTCGGACATTGGTCAGTTCCGTCGCCACACTTACCGATGCCGCTGACGCGGACAGGGGAATGGCGGCGATCATCAAAAACGTCAGAAGCAGGGCTGCAAATTTTTTCAATTCCGTGTGCCTCCGTTATTTGTCGGTTTGAACGTGTGCGGTGAAAAGGGGATTTTGAGCACATCGCTTCCAGTTGATCACCAACGGATCGCTGGGCTTGGATTTTCCCGTCCGTTCCCGGATCACGTATTGCTCTTCGATCATCTTCTCCAAGGCCTTTTGAATGGTTTTTTGCGGCACCTTATGATAATTTGCCACAACGGTCACTGTTTTCTGGAAGGTGGGTTTTGCGTTTTTGCGATGTTTGTTTTCTGCATTTGCCAAACTGGAAAAGAGCATCTTGTAATAGGCGTCGTTGGGGTTTTCCCGAACAGGCTTTACGACCTCCACAAACCAGGAAGCGGTATTCTTTAACTGTTGACTGAAGGAGTCCTTTACACCGTATACCCCCACTTCTTTTCCGCAACGGTTGACCAGAAAGCTGACGACGGATGAAAAGTGTGCGTCGCCGGTAAAAAGAACAAATGTATCAATATTCCGGTCAAACATGGCCTTTTGGTAAATGTTGTCCAGCATGATAAAGTCAGTAAAATCTTTTTTATAACGGGGATCGGGATTTTTCGTTTCAATGATCTGGTTGGTGAATTCCCGAATCCGGGGAATCTCCTGAGAAAGGTTCTGATGGGAGAAATCCGCAAAAAATACGATCTCTTCTACGTTGACCCGTTTGTTCAGGTCCTTCAGCCACCCCTTGTAGTCGGGCTTGGTATGGTACATATTGTTCATTGCAATGAACCAGTGCTCAAAATCCACAAAGACGGCGGCGGTGGGCTTTTCTTGACTTTCGCTGGCAGTATAGGTCTTTCGTCTGCTCAATTTTTGGAACAGTCCCATGGTTTTTCCTCCTTTCTTTTATATTTATTAACATTATAACACATTTAAAAGAGAAAATCAAGTCGGAATTGAAAGAAATGCTTGACAAAATCCAAAGATTCGGATATAATAGAGTAAGAATTCAGTTACAATTTCATTCGGAGGAACAGAATGTACGATATTTCCAAAATACGCAACTTTTCGATCATCGCCCATATCGACCATGGGAAATCCACCCTTGCTGACCGTCTTTTGGAGTTGACCGAGACCGTGGAAAAGCGGGAGATGGAAGACCAGGTTTTGGATAACATGGATCTGGAAAAGGAACACGGGATCACCATCAAGGCCCGTGCCGTAAAACTGGAATACAAAGCCTCCGACGGAGAAACCTACGTCCTCAACCTCATTGATACCCCCGGCCACGTGGACTTCCATTACGAGGTTTCCCGAGCCTTGGCGGCCTGCGAAGGGGCCCTCTTGGTGGTGGATGCCTCCCAAGGAATCGAGGCCCAGACCCTCGCCAATACCTATCTGGCCATTGACAGCGATCTGGAGATATTACCCGTCATTAACAAAATCGACCTTCCCGCCGCAGATCCCGACCGGGTGATTCGGGAAATCGAAGATACTATCGGAATACCAGCCGAGGATGCCCCCCGCATTTCCGCAAAAAACGGCATCAATATCCAGGACGTCCTGGAACAGGTGGTCCGGGAAGTCCCGGCTCCCCGGGGCAACCCCGATGCTCCTCTCAAGGCTTTGATCTTTGATTCTTATTACGATGCCTACCGGGGCGTCGTGGTTTACGTCCGGGTCATGGACGGTTCCCTGTCTAAGGGGCAACGGATCCGCATGATGGCTACCGGGGCGGAGTTCGACGTGGTCGAGATCGGCTATCTGTCACCCTTTGGATGCAGACCGGCGGAAACCCTGCGGGCCGGCGAGGTCGGTTATATTATGGCAAGTATTAAAACCGTCAGCGATACCCGGGTCGGTGATACGGTGACCCTGGCTGATTCCCCCGCCTCCACGCCCCTTCCCGGCTATAAAAAGGCAAATCCCATGGTTTATTGCGGGATTTACTGTGCCGACGGCTCCCGGTATGAAGACCTTCGGGATGCCTTGGATAAGCTGAGCCTGAATGACGCTTCCATGACCTATGAACCGGAACACTCCATTGCGCTCGGCTTTGGATTCCGATGCGGATTTTTGGGGTTACTTCACATGGAGATCATGCAGGAACGCATCGAACGGGAGTTTAATCTTGATCTGATCACCCCCGCCCCCGGCGTAGTCTATCGACTGACCATGGCCGACGGCAGTACGGTTTATATTGACAACCCCACCAACTATCCTTCCCCCGGCTCCATCGTGGAGGCCGAGGAGCCCATCGTGAAAACCGACATCATCGTCCCTTCGGAATTTGTCGGTACCGTGATGGACCTTTGTAAGGAACGCCGGGGCGTGTTCCAAAATATGGAGTACATCGATACCTCCCGGGTAGACCTCCATTACGATATGCCCTTAAACGAGATCATTTACGACTTTTTTGATACGCTCAAGGCCCGTACCAGGGGATACGCCTCCTTGGATTATGAATTCTCCCGCTACGTGAAGAGCGATCTTGTGAAGCTGGATATCCTGCTCAACGGAGAGGTCGTAGACGCCTTGTCCTTCATCGTTCCCGCCGAACGGGCCTACGCCCGGGGGCGGAAGCTGACCGAGAAGCTGAAGGACAACATCCCCCGTCAATTGTTTGAGGTTCCGATTCAGGCGGCCATCGGCTCAAAAATTATTGCACGGGAAACAGTCCGTGCCATGCGAAAAGACGTTTTGGCAAAGTGCTACGGCGGAGACATTACCCGAAAGAAAAAGCTTCTGGAAAAGCAAAAGGAAGGAAAGAAGCGGATGCGGCAGCTGGGTACCATCGAGGTTCCCCAGGAAGCCTTCATGGCCGTTCTCAAATTGGATGAATAACCCTTCGGTTTATATTCACGTCCCCTTTTGCCGCCGTAAGTGTAATTATTGTGATTTCTATTCCTCTCCGGCAACCCCCGGAGAGGTTTCTTCCTATGCGAAGGCTCTGTGCAACCAGATCCGTAACGGCTCCGGGGGCGGAGAAACGGCCCCGTGCAACCAAATCCGCAACGGCTCCGGGGGCGGAGAAACTGCCCCGTGCAACCAGATCCGCAACGGCTTCAGGGTCGGGGAGAAGATCCACACCGTTTATTTCGGGGGCGGTACACCGTCTCTGCTGTCCCGAGAGGATTTTACCTCCATCGTTTCCGCGTTGAGGGAAACCTTTGATCTTTCCCGTTGTGCGGAGTTTACCGTAGAGTGCAACCCCGAAAGCGTTACCCCTGCCCTGGCCGAGGTCTGGCGGAATTCGGGTGTCAATCGCATCAGCATGGGGGTTCAGACCTTTTCGGATTCACAGCTGTCTCTTTTGGGGCGGCTGCATACCGGTCAACGGGCTCTGGAGGCTTATCGGGAATTGCGGAGTGCCGGCTTCGATAATATCAGCTTGGATTTGATGGCAGCACTGCCGGGACAGTCGGAATCCGCATTGCGTGAGGACCTTCAGCGGATGCTTTCTCTGTCTCCGGAACACCTTTCGGTGTATCTTTTGAAGATCGAGCCGGGATCGGCCTTTGGATTGAAAGGAATCTCCGAGGCTGACGAAGAGACCCAACGCTCCATGTATCTTCTTACCCACGAGATCTTGACCGCCAGGGGGTACGAGCATTACGAAATCTCTAATTTTGCCAAACCGGGCTTCCGGGCAAAGCACAACGGCGTTTATTGGAATGGAGGAGAATACTTGGCCTTTGGCCCCGGTGCCTCCGGGTTTTATGGGGGCGTTCGATATCATATTCCCGCCAATACCCCTGAATTTTGCGAAAAAAACGGGCTGGTTTCTCCCGTGCTCGACGAGACCGTCGACATGGAAGAATCCCGCAGAGAACGCATTTTTTTGGGCCTCCGGCTAAGGGACGGAATCGAACGAACTCTTATTCCAAGGGAAAAAGAATCCTTTGTCCGAGCTCTCTGCGACCGGGGATATGGCCTTTTGACGCCGGACCGTTTTGCCCTCACCCCCGAGGGATTCCTGATTTCCGATTACGTCATCCGGGAATTGTTGCCCTCACCCTCGCGAGATTCCTAATTTCCGATTACGTCATCCGGGAACTGTTGCCTGCCAGATAGTCTTCAATTCCCTTACAGAGGGCGGTGCAAAGATCATTGCGAAAGGTTTCCTGCTTTAACTTGTGCAGATCCGCCGAATTGGAGATGAATCCACATTCTACAAGGACGCTTGGAATCGTCACCGTCCGAAAGATATAAAGGGTTTCCGGCACCTTTTTTACGGCCCGGATGCGGGTGCAAATGCTTGCATCCTTGACCGTTTGCGTGATGATCTCCGCAAGATGCTGTCCCTCGGGATTTCCGCTGCCGTACCAGACCTGAAATCCCTGATCCTTTCGGGTGGTCGAGGCGTTGATGTGAATGCTCACGTAGAGATCTGCCCCCGATTCATTGCCAATTTTTGCTCGCTGCTCCAAATCCTGCCGTTTGTGAAATCCCGTAAGTCCGTCCGTATCTTCATCGGTCTGTCGGGTCATAATAACTCGAATTCCTTCGGCTTCCAATTTTTCTTGCAACAACAGTGCGATAGTCAAATTCAAATGCTTTTCGATGGTCCCATCGTCGCCAACCGCTCCTCCGTCCGTCCCCCCGTGCCCCGGGTCCAGGATCACGGTGTAGGTCGGCTCTTCCGCGAACATCCGCAGAATGGGGACCGTCAACAGGGCCAAAAACCACAAAACCACGATTCCGATGCCCAATCCTCTTCGTAACCAGATACTTCTCATGCCGTTTTTCCTCTATTTTTTTACATATTTGAAAATTTTTTACTACACCTCTTGCAATTACGCTAAATATAGTGTATAATAATTTATATTGTGATATCTATATCGAATTTTATACTATCCGGAGGTATGATCCTATGTATTCTGCAGGCGATTTCAGAAACGGTGTTACGTTTGAATTGGACGGTAACGTTTATCAGGTTGTTGAGTTCCAGCACGTGAAACCCGGAAAGGGAGCCGCTTTCGTCCGCACCAAGTTGAAGAACGTCATTTCCGGCGGTGTCGTCGAAAAGACCTTCTCTCCCACGGAAAAATTCCCCCAGGCCTTTATTGAAAGAAAAGAAATGCAGTATTCTTATACGGACGGCGAGCTGTATTACTTCATGGATATGGAAACCTACGACCAGGTTCCTCTGAATGCGGACATGCTCGGCGATGCCTTTAAGTTTGTCAAGGAAGAAACGATCTGCAAGATCCTTTCTTACAAAGGGAGCGTGTTCAGCGTAGAACCTCCCTTCTTCGTGGACCTTCTCGTGACCGAAACCGAACCCGGCGTTCGGGGCGATACTGCCACCAACGTTACCAAAAACGCAACGCTGGAAACCGGTGCCGTCATTCGCGTTCCTTTGTTTATCAACGAGGGCGAAAAGATTCGCATCGACACCCGCGACGGCGGTTCCTATATGGAACGCTGCAAGGATTGATTTCCTTCCCTGAAGCAATAGGAATAAAAAAACAAACTGACATCTCCTTTCCGGGGGTGTCAGTTTTTTTTGCACAAAAAAACCACGGGATCGCCCCGTGGTTAAAATTTTATAGAAATTGCGGTTTTTTTGCTTCGGATATGATGATTTTTTCTGTCTCGCAGATGAGGCATTATTGCCGTTTCATTTGCCTCAGGAATAAAAATACTGCTCCTGCGAGAATAACTACGGTGTAGCCCGCCACCCACCACAGATGGGGGAGCGCTTCGGCAACGTTTCCTACAAGAATTTCCCGTTCCATTTCAACGGCATGAACAAAGGGAAGAGCATAGGCAATTTTTTTGAAGGTTCCCCCCACAAGCTCAAGGTCAAACCAAATTCCCGACAGCCATGCGGATACGTTGGTCAAAAGTGCTCCGCAAATGCCTCCCACCTGCTTGTCATTCAGAAAACTGCCGCACAGAAGCCCCAAGGCAACGTAGAGGGTGGATACGGGAAGAATCCACAGAATCGCGAATAGAATATTTATCGTAACGTTCAGTCCCAAAAGAATCGCCGCCAAATAGCAGATCCCACATTGTGCTACCCCAATGGGCAGAATGGGAAGGGTATAGCCGAGAATAAAATCCGTGGAGGTCAGGGGCGTGGTGTATAGTCGTTGGAGTAAGGCACTTCTTCGGTCTTTCGCAATCAAGGTAGCGGAAAAGAGGGACATAAAGGAAAGCCCAAAGACCGTAATCCCCGGGGCTAACCGTTCAATTTCAAAAAGCGTTACGGGGATATTTGCCTGGATGGCACTCAGCAACAAAATCAACACCAAAGGAAATCCAAGGCCAAAGAATAGATTCAGCGGATCCCGCAATATTTCCCTCATATTCCTACGGGCAAAGGTCAACATTCTCATTGGGCACCCCCCTTAACGATGCGAACGAAGGCTTCTTCAAAACGGTCTGTTTCTGCAGTTTTTTTAATGTTCTCTGCCGTATCGCAGATCAAAAGCTTTCCGTCCTTCATAATTCCGATCCGGTCTGACAGGGCTTCTGCCTCTTCCATGTAGTGCGTTGTAAGAATGATCGTAATTTTTCCCTTCAGAGAGCGAATGAGATCCCATAAATCACTGCGGGCGAGAACGTCCAGCCCCAGGGTCGGCTCATCGAGGAACAAAATTTTCGGCTCACTGATCAGGGCCATGGCAATGCTCAGTCTCCGTTGCCAGCCCCCGGACAATTTCCCTGCCGGCTTCTTCATAATCTTTTCAAGGCCAAGCCCTGCGGTCAGCTCCGCAATTTTTGTATCCCCCTTGTCCTTTTTTAATCCGTGAACCCCGCACATTAATTCAAGATTTTCCCGCACCGTCAACCCGGGAGCAACGGCTGTTTCCTGGGGGGAAACGGCAATGATTGATTTTACGGCGGCGGAATCCTTGCAAATGCTTTTTCCGTTTAAAAAAGCATCTCCGCCCGTAGGCCGTGTAAGACAGGAGAGCATTTTAATGGTCGTCGTTTTCCCTGCACCGTTAATCCCAAGCAGGGAAAATAATTCCCCCTGATTGATAGAAAGGCTAAGGTCGTCAACGGCGACTACGTCCTTATATTGCTTCGTTAAATGCTCGATTCTGATTCCATCCATACCCATCACTCCATTCCGTACTGTTTTCTCAATCCTTGATAGGAGTCCGTAAGCATTTTGCTCACAAGATCCCAATCCAAATCAAGAAATCCCGTCGCAAACATCGTTGCAATTCCGTGAACGTAGGCCCACATTTCAAGGTGAAACAGTTTTGCCGCAGTTTCGCTGAGGCCCGTGTTTTGACGTACGATTCCTTTGATCGTGTTGTTGATCTCAGATTCCTCGGGAATCGGTTCCCCGGAACGGTTTCGCATATACAGAAGCCGAAACAGTTCCTTTTCCTCTTTGGCAAACCATATATAAGCCATTCCGATTGCTTTGTAGGGTGGAAATTCTCCTCGCCGCATTTCCTTCTCCATAGATTCCCGAAACAGCTTATCTGCCCGTTCTATCACGGCAAGATGTAACTGATCCATCGTTGCAAAGTTAGAGAATACCGGCTGTGTAGAGCAGTCCATCTGGGCCGCAACGGTCCTTGCGTTGATGGCTTGAACGCCCTTTTTCCGGACGACTTCTACCGCGGCGTCGATAATCTCTTCTCTGGTTACCTTGATTTTTGGTGCCATAATAAGATGTCTCCATAGTATTTTAAGTGTTATATATTATATGTTATTTTAACATAAAATTCCCCTAAAGTCAATGGGTTTAGAAAAACGTCACAAAAATTTGCTTTCCCCTACGGCAGCGAAGAACAAACGTAATCGCGACATTAAACAAGAAAAATCCCGGAGCAAATCCGGGATTTTTCATATCAACATTTATTGTTTTCTCAGAATGATCGTTTGACAGGAATTGTCTTTCAAGGACGTTACGTGAATCCCGTTTTCGGCAAGATCACTTCCGTCAATTTCCCCATCGGGAGATTGATATTTTACATTCTTGTTTACGGAAGGGTAGAGGATCAAATCTCTTGCGGCTACCGTTTTCGTAAAGATTTGAAGAATGCACTGGTCAAAATTTTCATCCGCGTATTCTATGACGCTGATTTGATCCGAGTCTACGAGGATTCTCGCCGTCGCATTGCGGTAAAATTCCCGATCTTCCTTGTATTTTGCAATGACATCGCTCCACTGTTTTTGGTATATTGGAGGGAAGTCGGTAAGGCTGCAGGAAAATCCCATGGGGCCGCCTTGCACGATTCCTTCAGCCAAGGACGGATGGACCGCCACAATGGAATCCCAGGTCGCGTTGTTGCAATTCAGCAGTAAACCCACGGTCTCTTTATGTCCGTAACGGGGGAAGCCGTCTGCATATTTTTGAATGTTCCAACGTTCAATACACCCGGTGGGCATCCGCTTCAGGGTTCCCTTGACAATATCGATTTCTCCAAAGGGCCCTTGGTTGTCCGAAAGCCAAAAACTGTCGGTAAACTGAGCTTGGTACAAATCCATACGGTAGCCTCCGCTGGCACAGTTGGAGATGTACAGCTCCGGGAATTGTTCTTTCAACAACTCCACGAAACGCCGTTGCCCCTGAAAATACCGATAAAATCCGCATCCCGCCGGGTCTACGGTGAGAGAGGTGTTAAAATCAAACTTTACCCAGCCGATGTCGTATTTTTTTATTTGGGCGGAAACAATATCGGCCATGTACGAAACGGTTTCGGGGTTTGAAAAATTCAACACCCGGTTTTTCCCCGTGCCCATATAATATTCCGGATGCTCTGCGACGGCCCGGCTTTTTTCGCTGGCCCGTTCCGGTTCAAACCAGAGACCGAAGATCATGCCGTTTTTCCGCACTCTGCGGGAAATTTCTCCCAGCCGTCCTCGGGGGCCGCTGATGGTGTTTTCTTCCCAATCCCCTACGGAAGAGGACCAGCTGTCTCCGTTTCCGAACCAGCCGGCGTCAATCATGAAGGCTTCAAATCCCATCTCTCCGGCTCGATCTGCCTGTCGGATCAAATCGTCCGGGTCCAGGTTGTCAAAGCAATGAAGCCAAGAATTGTAAATGATAGGGAGACTTTTTCTTGGATACCGTTTGTTAAAGTATTGATGGAGCTTGTAAGCATCCAGATCTGTTTTGCTTTCTGCAGAGAAGAAAATCAATTCCGGTAAATCAATTTTCTCTCCGGGTTCCAAGCGGAACCGCAAGCCGGAGCTGCAAAAGCCCCCTTCCAAAATTACAATTTCCTTTTCGTTCTTTGGAAATTTCTTTGCGGTCATTTGCCACTGTGCATTGGGTAACAAATGGAAAACGGTGTTTTTCCCCGTAGATCTGTTATGGAATCCCATCACGGGAGCCGCACCGTCACATCCCCGCATTCCGCAGGCCTCCGCACGGATCTGAGTTACGAGTCTCTGCCAGCCTCCCGTGCTCTCGTGTTGCCATGCATTGTATTGGGTATAAACGTCATAGTCGTTTCCATCCAGACAGAATCGGCTTACAAGATCGTTAATTTCAACGGTGTGCTCCGAAAAATTCTCCAAGCTGTCCCGACGGACACAAATTCCGTCTACGACCTCAAATTCTGCCTGCAGCCTTATGCTTTCATTTTGAAAGGTATAGGTGCTTTTGCCGGCTTTCTCTTCTTTCACGTATTCGGCATCTCCGTCAACAATGCCAAAACTACCGCAAGCAAAGAACAGTCCGGAGTAGCCGTTGTTTCCGCTGAGATCAAAATAATTTTCAATGCGCATGGGAATTCTCCTCCTTCAATATCTCTATGGTGCGGACAAATGCCGCCTTGGTCGGAACTCCGTTTTGATCGGGATAGGTCAGGTCGTTGTATAGAACAATGATTTTTGTATCTGAAATGGATTCCCAAAAGGTGTTACAATAGCTGTCGGGATGTTTGTACTTACTTTCGTAATCGTCTCTGCCATTTGCCCGTTCTTGTTCCAGAGTTTTTCCGATCAGAGAATAGGGACGACTCCAGGTTTCTCCGCAGTCGGTGCTGTATTTAACGTGAACGCCCGGTCTTCCGTAAATCAGCAAAAGAGCCCCTTCCAGGGCAATAATATGGGGTGTTACACTGCAGTCCGCCACGGCACGGGGAGGCGTCCAGGTGTATCCCCCGTCCCGGGAAATGCATAGCATCGTATCTGTTACGTTGTCCGGGTCCTTTCTTGGATCCGAACTCATATCCATACGCATAACGCAGTAGAGGAATCCGTTGCGGTCAACGGCCATAGAAACCTCCGAGCCGTCTCCGCCATAGCCGTAGGGCATGGAGGAAATTCCGCCGGCAATGGTAGCACGTTTCTTCCAGGTTTTTCCCCCATCCGAGGATACCAGGAGGTAGACCTCCGTATAAAACTTGTCCGCTACCTCCGGATTTTGTCCGCAGGTAACTGCCAAAAGTTCCTTTTCCCGTTCGCAGATGGCGGAAAAGTAGGGCAGTCTGAAAATGTGCGGTTGAACGTACTCTTCTATTTTTACGAAGGTTCCCTTGGAATTTGCTTTTGAGACTACGTGGATTTCTCTCTCCGGAAAATCCATCTTCGGCTCAAGTAATTTTATGGCGTTGGAGCCTTCTTTTACAGTTCCGAACGTCAACTTGCGACATTCGGGAGGAATATCCGCCCAACGGTAAGTCCGTACGATCGCATCTTGGCACGGGGTCATAAATTCTTTTTGATAGGGAGCATTTTTGATGGGGGGGAGGCTTGGTGTACTCTTTAAAAAAACCGTATTTCCGTTTTTCAATCTGCGATACGGGGGATCAATTCCTGTTAATACGGATATTGTATATCGTTTGTCTCCGTCACGACGGAATTGCCAGTTTTCCCCGTCGTCTTGGGAGGAAAAGTATAGGTTTGGTGCCCGATTCAGATTGTCAAGATCAGAGGAATCTTCTTCTCCGTTAAACCGGACGACCAATTCTCCCGTCAGATCCCGCCACATCCGCGGAATGGAGTAAACTCCCCAATGCGACATTGCCTCTGTTACTTCAGGGGCATGAACCAGTTTGGGTTCACTTATTGTTATGTTCATGGTAAGGAATTCCCATTAAAAGGCAAACAGGAAGGTTGAGACGAATGCTCCTACCACGGAGATCCATTCGATCTTTGATATCTTTTCTTTGAAAACAAAATGGGAAACCAGGGCAGATAGGGCAATAACTCCTCCGGAAACCAATGGGAACTGAACGGAAGATGGAACGCTATCCGCCGCAAGAAGTTGCAAAAAGTTTCCTCCGTAGGTGGCTGCACCCAAGAGTGCCATGATGAGAAGGGACGTTGGTGCCAGTGCATGTTTGAGGGTGTTTTTTGTTTCCTTTCGGTTGTTCATTCCGGTAAGGAGCAGTATGATCAGACTCAAGGCCCCGCTTATGGCACAATAGGTGGTGGTGAAACTTGTTGCGTTTACCGCACCGATGCTTATGGAATGGGCTTTTGTAATCACACCGACCAGGCCGTTTATAAAAAATATTACGATACACAGGGCAAAGAAAAGGCGTTTCGTCTTTTTTTGGGTCTTTTTTTCCGAGGATCCCTTTTGGCACACTGCTTGCAAGATAATAAACCCGGACAATAAGACGGTCCCGACGAGTTTGCTGATGCTAATGTCCTCCTGAAGGAAAAGGACCCCGTAGAAAAAGGGGACGAGCATTCCTCCAAGCATCATAAACATGCTGTATATGGCCAGGCTTCCCAGAGATAAAACCTTGATTCCTATAATGTAATAAGGAATCATCACGATTGCAAAAATGATTGCCCACATCCATGAGATCGGGGAGAACTCTACGTGACATCCGCCCGCAAAGAAAAAGATTAAGGCTCCTGCGACACTGATTCCTGCCAGCATAACGAAGGATGACGTCGCTGTTTGTCCTACGGAACGTTGGTATAACTTTGTAAATGCAAACTGTGCCGCAAAACAAAAGACGGCCAATACGATAAAAATGTAGTCCATGGTTATGCT
The DNA here is from genome assembly GCA_045635765.1 of Eubacteriales bacterium. GTDB lineage: Bacteria > Bacillota > Clostridia > Oscillospirales > UBA644 > RGIG995. Next base: position 18,748 of record JAZTWH010000063.1, read on the forward strand.
GTTTACCTCGTAATGCGGGACCTCTTTGGACTGGGTCTGTTTGAGTGGGAAATTCCGTCGCTCAGCGTTGACCCTCCAAAAAGGCTTCCTCAAAATAATATGTGATGTTCTCCTCCCGGCTCTTTGCAACTTCTCAATGACCTACGGGCATACAAGAAAAACAAGGATCGCACGCACGGGATTGAGATTTTTGTTACATGGATCCCTTGCTTTGCTTCCGATAAGAGAACTCGTACCGTTTTAGTATAGCAGAATAGGTGATTCTTGTATAGAAGATTTATGAGCAAAAATAGCATTATCTTCCCATATGCAAAAAGAATTGACTTTTTTCCACCTTTGTGCTATAATAAAACCATGAAGTACATATTTGACAAGTGGAAACTGGAAGCGGTGCTGGCTGATTTTTACCGCAGTACCGGAATTGCTATTACTCTTTACGATGCTTCGGAACGGATCGTCGCCACATCACCGGCTTATACGAGGTGTTGTTCCTTGATTCGCACGAAAAAAAAGTGCGTGGAAAATTGCGAGTGTTCCAATCTGATTCATATGAAAGAGGTCCTGGATCATGGGGGAAACTGCCGATATACCTGCCACGCAGGGTTGATGGAGATGATTGTCCCCATTATGTATGACGGTGTGTTGATCGCCTTTTTGCAGATCGGACAATTTCGGGATGCCCAGCAGATTTATTCTTCCTCGCAACGCATCCTGGAGACCGCCGACCGCTACGGCTTTGACCGGGACCAATTGCTGACGCTGTACAACGAAGTTCCCGTTGTTTCGGAAGAAAAGTTGCAGGCAGTGTGCAACGTTATGGAGATTCTTATTAAATTCTTCTGGAACGACGGCCTGATCAGTTATCGATGCAGTATGCTGTCGGTGAAGATGGAGCAATATATCTCCAACCACCTTTCGGAAAAGATTAAAATTGAGGATCTGTGTAATACATTTCACTTATCTAAAAATGCGTTATATCAACTGTTCCGGGAAGAGTTTCATTCTACCGTCAATGAATTTGTTATGAAAAGACGGTTGGAGGAATCGGAGAAGTATCTGATTTCGGAGCCCGAATTCAATGTCACGGAAGTATCTTCCCGATGTGGGTTCTCCGATTATAATTATTTCATCCGATGGTTTAAAAAACAAACGGGACAAACGCCTCTCCAATTCAGAAAAAACCAAAAATCGGGACTGTAATAAAACTACGCTTAATTTTATTTTAGAAATCCAGAAATTATAGAAAAGACCTTGTTGATTAAAACAAGGTCTTTAAATTTCTGAAAGATTTCACGCCCATAAAACGCTAAAAATTTTTACCCTAAAGAGGATAAAAAAGATTGGCTAAAACAATGCGTTGTCGTAGCATTTTCCTTTTATCCTCAAAAGGGCAAAATTCTTTATCCTCTTTCCCTCTTTTTTCCTCTCTCATTTCCCTCTCCCAAAAGGGAAAAAGAAAAGAAGAAAAACCGGAAAGAAACCTTCTCCTTTTTCTTTAAGAAAAGGAAAGAAAAAGAATTTTCTCTTCTTCTTTTTTTCTCTCTTTTTTCTCCTTCCCAAAGGAAAAGAAAAGGGAAAGAAAACCACCTTTCCCTTAAAAGAAAAGAGAGGGAAAAGGGAGAGAAAGAAAAGAAATTGAAAGAAAAAAATGCTTGAAATTAAGCCTTTTTTCTTTTGTTTTGTAAAGGAAAAGAAGGAGAAAGGGAGAGGGAAAAAGGGGAGAGGGCGAGGCGAATGCCGAAGCCCGGACATCTTCTTTTGAAAGAAAGAAGAGGAGGAAAAAGAAGAAGCTTTTTCCTCCCTTTTTCTACTCGAAGGGGAGACCGAAGATATTGCTTTGAGGAAATGTTTTATAGAAAGAAAAAAGACCTTGTTCTGAAAGAACAAGGTCTTTGAATGTTTGAAAGAATTTAAGTCAAAGAGACGCTAAATGTTTTTACCCTAAAGAGGATAAAAAAGATTGGCTAAAACAGTGACTACTATTCCCATTCAATGGTCCCAATGGGCTTGGGGGTGAGGTCCAGAAGGACGCGGTTGATGCCGTCGACTTCGTGGGTGATGCGATTGGTGATTTTGTGGAGAACTTGATAGGGGATTTCTTCAATGGTTGCCGACATGGCGTCTTTTGTGTTGACCGCACGAATGATGGCGGGCCAGCCTTCGTAGCGTTTGTCGTTCTTCACGCCCACGCTCTTGAAATCAGGGACGGCGATAAAATACTGCCAAACCTTTTCCGCAAGACCGCAACGGTCAAATTCTTCTCTCAAAATGCCATCGGCTTCCCGAAGAGCATGGAGACGGTCGCGGGTGATGGCACCTAAGCAACGGACTCCCAAGCCGGGGCCGGGGAAAGGTTGACGCTAAACCATGGCGTGGGGGAGACCGAGTGCTTCTCCGACGACCCGAACTTCGTCTTTGTAGAGCAGCTTGACCGGTTCCACCAGTTCAAATTCCATATCTTCGGGGAGTCCTCCCACGTTGTGATGGGCTTTAACTCCGTCGGATTCAAGAATGTCGGGGTAAATCGTTCCCTGGGCGAGGAAGGAAATTCCCTCCAGCTTAGAGGCTTCTTCGTCAAATACTTTGATAAATTCGCCGCCGATAATTTTTCTCTTCTTTTCCGGTTCGGAAACACCGGCGAGCAGATCCAGGAACCGATCGGTGGCATCCACGTAGATCAGGTTTGCATCCAATTCTTTCCCAAAAATTTCGATGACCTGTTCGCTTTCTCCTTTACGCATCAAGCCGTGGTTTACGTGAACGCAAACCAGCTGTCTGCCGATGGCTTTGATCAAAAGAGCTGCCACCACGGAAGAATCAACGCCGCCGGAAAGGGCGAGCAGGACTTTTTTATCGCCTACCTGAGCACGGATGCTTTGCACCTGCTCGGCAATAAATGCGTCTGCCAATTCTTTGGTGGTGATGCGGACCATGGAGTCGGGACGTTTGTTTGTATCCATAAGGTTGTACCTCCCTATTTGCAATCAGTTGGTGTAGTTGTCAAAATAACCTTGGACCAAGACCACAGGGGTTCCCTTATCGCCCGATCCGCTGGTCAGATCGCATAGAGAGCCGATGAGGTCGGTCAACTGACGGGGAGTGGTTCCCTGGGCGGCCATATTGCCTACCAGGCTGCTTCCGTCCTTTGCCTTAATGCTGTCGGAGATTGCCTTTTTCAAGGCTTCGCCGGAAAGGTCCTTATAATCGTTGTCGGCCAAATATTTTAGTTTCAATTCGTTGGGAGTTCCCACCAGGCCGTCGGTGTAAGCGGGGGAGACTACGGGGTCTGCCAATTCCCAAATTTTCCCTTGAGGATCTTTGAATGCTCCGTCGCCGTAGACCATGACTTCCACGTGCTTTCCGGTAGCCTTTAAAACCCGGGCTTGAATGTCCAGAACCAGGTCCTTACATTCCCGGGGGAAGAGCTTAATCTTGTCCTCGGTGGATTTATTGGAGCCCAGCAGGCCGTACTTCTCGTTATAGCCGCTGCCGTTGACAGGAGCGGTGAGAATATCGTCCAGACCGCAGACGACCTTGGCGCCGGCAGC
>JAZTWH010000064.1:0-9510 GCA_045635765.1 Eubacteriales bacterium
CTACGTCGACGGTGCCGTCGTCGAAGCTACCCTGGAAAAGAACGGCAAAGGCAAGAAGATCCGTATCTTCAAGTATAAAGCAAAGAAAACTTACCGCAGCCGCATCGGTCACAGACAGCCTTACTCCAAGGTCGTCATCACCGCTGTCAACGCGTAATCAGGAGGTGCAATAGGAATGGCTCATAAGAAAGGTGTAGGCTCGACTAAAAACGGTCGTGACTCCGAATCCAAACGACTCGGCGTAAAGCGTGCTGACGGTCAGTTCGTTCTCGCCGGAAACATCCTCGTTCGCCAGAGAGGCACCAAGATCCATCCCGGTGTCAACGTCGGAAAAGGTTCCGATGACACTCTGTTTGCCCTGAAGGACGGCAAGGTCAAGTTTGAAAAGTTCCAGAAGAACAAGACCCGCGTCAGCATCTTCGAAATCGAACAATAATTTAGGAAAACTCCGAACCGAGGTTCGGAGTTTTTTATTGGAGATAACACGCCAGCACTGCGGTGATTTTTCTCCCTCCCTTTTCCCTCTTGCTTTTTTGCAAATTTTATGCTATACTGATGATGAAAATTACCGAAGGGAGAATTCACATGAGCCTTTGCCCACATTGCAATCAGTCCATCGACCCCACCGCTTCCTTTTGCCCCTTTTGCGGACAGAAGCAAGAAACTGCCCCGGCCCCCGACCCGGTGGAACGGGAAGTACGGGAAACACGGGAGGAACGGGGGGAACGGGAAAACGCCTTTTATGTCTTTCGCAGAAACCTCCGCCACGAACGGAAATGCTGGAGCATTTTGGGGAAGGTGTTTTTGGGATTTACCATCTTTTTCTGCGTATTTTTTCTGCTTTTTATGGCAGGAGCCATCGCCTCCCAGGATTCGGTCCTGCTGGCCCTTTCCTTTGTGTATACCATTTACCCCTTGATGTTCTTACCTCTTGTTATTATCAATCTGACTATGGCGAATAAAATCACCCAATACCTAAAGGAATTGGAAACAAATCCCAGTCCGGCCGTGGACCGGTGCAGTAGCGTGTGGCTCATCGTATTGAGTGCCATCTTCAACAACATTGCCCTGATTTTCGTTATTTTGAATTTCGTCCACGTAAAAACCCATCGGGAACTGCTGAAGTAATCCCTTTGCCCGGGTCTGTGATAGAACGAATGCACCCAAAAGAGTGCTCCCCTGAATAACAGGAGAGCACTCTTTCTGTATCTATAGTTTAGAATCTTATTCTGTCGGAAGCATTTCATATCGAAGAAGAACTTCATTGAATAGTTCGACATCGATATCATCCTCGGAGACCACGTAAAATCCAACGTATCGAAATACCCTTTGAGTCGGGAATAAAGGATTATTGGAAAAGTCACGGACGATTTCTCCTTCCCCAGGATAATAATATCCGTAAATATTCCCCGTTGCCTCAGGATTTGACGGAATGCCATCTTCTTGAAATGCAAGCAAAAGCTGGGCAAACATAACGTCTCTATCCCCATGATGTTTTATTGAACAAATTTTATCCACCTTACCATACCATAGATCCTGTGCCAGAAGTTCCTCTGTATTTCGATAGGGGACTTCAAGCATCATCATAACTACACGGGTGACCTTGTTTGTACCAACCGAAACCCAATCAGATTCCGGAACCAGATATAGGTCTTCTGTGACAAGAATCAACCTTTTTTCTTTTGGAAAAAACGCAAAGATCATGGCCCCGATTCTGGGTTCTTTCAAAGAAACAGCAATGCTTTCGGGAAGAGATATTTCATCTGCATCCCGCAAGGAAGCATTATGATAAAACAGCTCTGCGATCTCTGTTGCAGACATTACGAGGTCGGAAGGCACGTCGTATATTTTCGGCTCAAAAGAACACCCAAACAAGAAAAACAGAAGCAAGAGAATCAAAACAATTGATAAGCCTCGTTTCATACGTATCTCCTTCCCAGTTTATTCAAAATCAACCGTGTTCATTATTTCTATACAATTACTGCAGGGTCGGGATTCCCAAATGACCTCATTACAATCGACAGGACACCCGGTACAGTATTTTTCTTTTTCATAATAATGAGAACTGCCTGAGTGGTAATTGTTAAATGTATAGCGGTATAAATACGTATGATTCCCGGTGGACATGCAATCATAAATATATCCAGCAGAGCCAAACACGGATTCATCCAGTACTCGCCAGTTCGACTTTATATTGGGTAGTGCTGTTCGAAAATGCATTGATCTTTTCTTCCATGCTTTCCATATCAATTTCCGGAGTATAAGTACTTGCAATGGAAGATATAACGGAAAAAGAAAACAACGCTACGAACAACAATGAGACAATGACTAATTTTTTCTTGTTTTTCATAGAAATACTTCTCTTCTATTTTTTTGTTTTTAAACAAAATAAAAGTGCATAAGCCCGAATCTTGTTTTCGTCGGCTTATGCACTCATCCTGGAGAAGAGCAATCGATCCGTTGGAATAGGGGTCTGGATTGCTTGTTGCATTATCCGACGAAGAGGCGAAAAAATGATTTTCACGACACATCCTCCTATTCCATACTGGAAAATATTCCCGAATCTCTGTTTTTATTATAACATAGACCTCCCTATCCGTCAAGAGTGAATTTATGTATTGAATAAATTTTGTATAAACTGACCAAGGAAACGCACTTTATTTTGTATACTTGTTTAGAACGATTATCACGGAATAAAACTCTTCATTCTTACGTCTCGAAATTTTACACCCTCGTCCAGAATGGTACTTGATTTTTGTAGAAATTTGTGGTATACTATAATTTAGAATAGTATGCAATCAAACGGAGATTGATTATGTTTATCGACAGTACGAAACTTTATTTGAAAGCCGGAAACGGGGGCAACGGATGCGTGGCCTTCCACCGGGAAAAATACGTGGCGGCCGGAGGGCCCGTCGGGGGCGACGGGGGCAAGGGCGGCGACGTGGTATTTCTGGTGGACAAGAACCTGAACACCCTGGAGCATCTGCGGTACACCCACCACATGTCGGCCCGCAACGGCGAAGACGGCAAGGGTGAAAAGATGTACGGGAAATCCGCCGAGGACCTGGTCATTAAGGTCCCCGTGGGAACCCTGATCAAGGATGCTGCTTCCGGCCAGGTCATCAAGGATCTGAGCGATGAAAAACCCTTTATTCTTTGCAAAGGGGGAAGAGGGGGCTGGGGCAACCGTCACTTTGCCACCCCCACCCGCCAGTGTCCCCGTTTTGCCCGTCCCGGTGTTCCCGGAGAAGAGAAGGAAGTCATTCTGGAATTAAAACTGATTGCGGACGTAGGGCTGATCGGGTTTCCCAACGTAGGCAAGTCCACCCTGTTGTCGGTGGTCTCCGCCGCCCGTCCGAAAATCGCCAATTATCACTTTACCACCCTGACCCCCAACTTAGGCGTGGTTCCCGTGGGCGAGGAAGAGTCCTTCGTCATGGCAGACATCCCGGGAGTCATCGAAGGGGCCAGCGACGGAGCCGGCCTGGGGCATGATTTTTTGCGGCACATCGAGCGTTGCCGGCTTTTGGTCCATTTGGTGGACGTGTCGGGGGAAGAAGGCCGGGAGCCCATTGAGGATTTTGAAATCATTAACAAAGAACTGAAACAATTTTCCCCCGAATTGGCAAAGCGGCCTCAAATCGTCGTAGCCAACAAGATCGACGCTTCCATCGAAGAGCAGATCGACGAATTAAAGCAATACGTGGAAGAAAAGGGGTATCCCTTCTACGCCATTTCCGCCGCCGCCCACATGGGGACCCGGGAGCTGGTCCTGGCCATCTGGAACCGAGTCAAAGAGCTTCCTCCCGTCAAAATCTACGAGACGGAATACGTGGACGCGGCAGAGACCTTCGACCCCAAGGACCGTTCGGTCCAAATTTCCCGTCTGGACGGAAATTATTGGTCGGTGGAGGGGGAATGGCTCCTTCGGATCATGCGGGGCATCAACTTTGGGGAATACGAGCAATTGCAGTATTTCCAAAAGATTCTGCACAACACGGGCGTCATCAAAGAGCTGGTCAAGGCCGGCGTCAAGGAAAACGACACGGTGGACATTTACGGCTTTGAATTTGACTTCGTATATTAAATATTAAGGAGCAGATATGAAACTTCTGCGAAATTGTATTATAGCCCTTTCCTTAGTCGCCCTGCTGGCCGTGGTCCTTTCGGTGCTGTCGGTGGCCGGGTACCTGACCAAGGCAGATCAGGCGGTGGTTTTCCCGGAGGACCCCATGACGGCCCGGGCCGAGGAGCCGGGGATCAAGGATCTTGCCAAGCTTCTGACCAAGGCCCTGAAGGACGCAGAGCCGTTGCCGTCTCCCCCGGACCTTTCCGAGGCAACGGACCCTATCCTGCTACAGACCAAAACGGCGGGCGGGATTTTCGTGGGGGCATATTCCCTTCGCGTGGTTAGTATGATAGACCGAAATGCCTTGATTCAAGACCTTGCCACGAAGGCCTGGTATCGGCTTTCCGCCCGGGATTTTGAGTTGCTTTTGAGCCACCCCGTATTTGAAGACCTTCCCCTGAAATCCTTCCGGGAGCCGTTGCTGACGGTAGGGGATTTCTCAGACCTGGTGTCGCAGGAAGGAACGGTCTTGTGTTATACGCCCAAGGGAGTATTCCGAAGGGTGACGAAAACCCAAGGGGCAGAGCCCACCCTTTGGGAGTTGACGACCGAGCAGGCCTCCTCCAAACCCCTCATTACCGGGACGGAACTGCCCGATGCCTGGTCTCTGGACGTTACTAGGGACGGGTCAGCCCATCTTTCTCAGGTCCGGGTTCCCGCCTCGGAGCTCTTTTTCCCCGGGGAGCCGGGAATCTATACCTATCGAATCACCGCCCATTGGGACCTTTCCGCCCAGCGGGATTGGTACGGAGATTTAACTTATGTCCTTGAAATCCATATTGCAGACCCGGAACCGCCGTCGGACCTACCGGAAGATTCGGAAGGGGACCCTTCCCATCCGTGACCTTCCGCCCTACGAACGGGGTCTGTACTACGAAGAATTTGTCTGCCGTTGGCTGAAGCGACGGGGATATCACATTCTTGACCGAAATTACCGGGGACGCAGACAACGGGAAATCGACATTATCGCAAAGGACAAAAAGACGCTGGTATTCATTGAGGTGAAGGCCCGCAGAAGACATTCCCTCTACACGCCCCTCCGGGCCATTGACCAACGGAAACGCCGGTCCCTGGCGTTGATTTCCACCGACTACTTACATCAGCTGAAGAATTTGGGCATCTCCACCGAGGAGCTGACCCTTCGCTACGACGTGGTGGCAGTGGCCTTCGACCGGGAGGGCGTTCCCTCCTCCATCGACCATTACATTTCTTATCTGGAGCCTACCCGTGAACATCTTTGACCTGCATTGCGATACGGCAACGGAACTGTACCTGCGAAAGATTCCTTTTGACAATCCCGAGACCCATATCAACGCCCACACCGTCAAGGGGCATCAAGTGACCCAGTGCTTTGCGGTCTTTTTCAACGACACCGTAGCCCGCCCCCGGGGCATGGACTTTTTTTGTGCCGTTGCCGATACCGTTTTCCCCCAACTGCACCGTCCCGGACTCACGCCCCTGCTGACGGTCGAGGGAGCCGGGGTCTTGGCCTCGGACCCGGACTGGATTTCGCAACTGGCAGAAAAAGGGTGTCGCATGGCGGGGCTGGTATGGAACGGACGCAATTCCTTGGCAACGGGAGCCATGACCGACGACGGGGCAAAATTAACCCCTCAGGGCCGATGGGCCGTGTCGGAGCTCATCCGAAGGGGCATTTCCGTAGATGTTTCCCATCTTTCCTCCGCCGGGACCGATGAGATTTTGGACCTGACCGACGCACCCATCGTAGCCTCCCATTCCAACGCACGTTCGGTCTGCAATCACCCCCGGAATCTGCCCGACCATACGGCCCGGGAAATCTTTGCCCGGTCCGGCCTGGTGGGACTGAATCTCTATCCGGATTTTTTGTCGGGAAAGGAGGCCACCGTCGACGATGTTTTGCGTCACGCCGAACGGTTTCTCACTCTGGGAGGGCAACGGAGTCTCGCCTTAGGCTGTGACCTGGACGGAATTGACCGAATGCCCTTGGAAATGAAGGATTTTTCCTCGCTGGAGCTGCTTTACGACCGATTTTGCCGAGCCTTTGGCAACGGCATTGCCACGGATATTTTTTATAACAACGCCCAACGCTTTTTTCAACATTTTTCTTAAAGGAGCCCATCATGGCGCTTTACACAATGGCAGACCTGCATCTGTCCTTTTCCACGGGAAAGCCCATGGATATTTTCGGGGACCGATGGAAGGACCATCCCGAAAAAATCGCACAACGCTGGCCCTTGACCGAGGACGATACCATCGTTCTGCCGGGGGATTTTTCCTGGGCCATCGACTTCAAAGAATTGGCGGAAGACATGGCCTTCCTGCAGGCCCTTCCCGGGAAAAAAATTCTCTCCAAGGGGAACCACGATTACTGGTGGGAAACCATGGCGAAGCTGAAAAAATTTTCCGCCGACTACCCTTCCATTTCTTTTTTGCACAACAATTCCTACACCGTAGGGGCCGCCCGCATTTGCGGAACCAGAGGCTGGACCCTGGAGGGAACGGACGAGGACGAAAAGGTCTTGCATCGGGAGGTAGGACGATTGAGAACCTCCCTGGAACAAGGAGAAGGGGAGCCTTTGGTGTTCTTGCACTATCCCCCCGTATTCGGGGATTTGCAATGCGAACCGATTCTGGAGGTTTTGAAGGAATTCGGCGTGAAGGAATGTTATTACGGCCATCTCCACGGCCCCGGTGCCACCAATCTTGCGGTGCAGGGAGAGGTGTCGGGAATTCGATTCCGCCTCGTGTCCGCCGACCACCTGGATTTTATTCCTCTAAAAATCCGTGATTAGCCTGATTTTATGCCGTTTTTGAGACATTTCTGCAACAAGATTTCAAACTTTTGTGCCAAAGTATGGAAAAAAAATAAGATATATGCTATAATATCCTCTATGAAAGATAATTCATAATAATATCAAGGAGTACTGATTATGAAATTAGTAAACAAAAACGAAGTCGAAAAGAACGTAGTCGAGCTGGAGATCTCTGTCCCTGCAGAGGAATTTGAAGCCGCCGTTCAGGCTTCCTACCGTAAGAACGCGGGCAAGGTCAACATCCCCGGCTTCCGCAGAGGAAAAGCCCCCCGCAAGATCATCGAAAAGATGTACGGCGAAGGCTTTTTCTGGAACGACGCCGTGGACGCCCTGTATCCCGACGCCTACGAAGCCGCAGTAAAAGAAGCCGGCATCACCCCCGTAGACCGGGCCGACATTGAAATCGTCGACATTGCCGCCGACAAGGGATTCACCTTCAAGGCAAAGGTTACCGTGAAGCCCGAGGTCAGCGTGAAGGAATACAAAGGTCTGAAGATCGAAAAGCCCTCCACCTCCGTCACCGACGAAGACGTTGCCAACGAAATCGCCGGCTATCAGCGTCGCAATTCCCGGATGATCGACGTAGAAGACCGGGCCGCAGAGCTGGACGATACCGTAACCTTCGATTTTGAAGGCTTCACCGACGGAAAACCCTTTGAAGGCGGAAAAGCATCCGATTACACCCTCAAGCTGGGCTCCGGCCAGTTCATCCCCGGCTTTGAGGATCAAATGGTCGGCAAGAAGATCGACGAAGAATTTACCGTCAACGTTACCTTCCCCGAGGAATACCATTCCGACGAACTGAAGGGTCAGCCCGCAGAATTCAAGTGCTGCATCCACAAGATCCAGAAGGAAGAGCTTCCCGAGGTGGACGATGAATTCGTCAAGGACGTCAGCGATTTCGACACCCTTGACGCCTTCAAGGAAGACCTCTCTAAGAAGATTGCCGAACGGAAAGAGGCAGAGGCGGAACGGATCGTTTCCGATAAGCTGGCCGAAGCCGTGGCAGAACTGGTGGAAGCCGACATTCCCCAGTGTATGTTCGACAACGAAATTAACGCTTCCCTCAACGACTTCGCTCAGAGAATGGCTTCTCAGGGCATGAATATGGAACAGTACATGCAGATCACCGGAGCGAAGATGGAGGATCTCCGCAATATGTTTGCCGGCCGGGCTCAGGTTGACGTAAAGCTTCGCTTGGCTCTGGAAAAGATCGCCGAACTGGAAGGCGTTGTCATTTCCGATGAAGAGGTCAATGGGGAATATGAAAAATTCTCCAAAGAAATGCAGGTTCCCGTGGAACGGATCAAGAGCGACGCCGTAACCGAGAACATCATCAAGGAATTGGCAAACGCAAAGGCCTTTGAATGTGTCAAGGCCCATGCGGAAATGATCGCAGAAGGAACCAAGAAACCCGCCGCAAAGAAATCTGCCGCCAAGAAAGCCCCCGCAAAGAAAGCCGAAGCGGCCGAAGAATCTGCCCCCGAGAAAAAGCCCGCCGCTAAGAAGGCTTCCACGACGAAGTCTTCCACCGCCAAAGCTTCTACCGCAAAAAAATCTTCTGACGAAGTAAAGGCTTCCAACGGAAAGAAGACCGCTGCCGCTTCTAAACCCGCGGCCGCAAAGAAGACCGCAGTGAAAGCAGAGGGTGCAGCGGAAGCAAAGAAGCCCGCGGCCAAGAAGCCTACGGAAAAGAAGACCTCCACCGCGGCCAAGAAGCCTGCGGAAAAAAAGACCGCGGCGAAAAAAGACGCTGAATAATCCACCGAATTTTCGGCGATACTGAAACAGAACGGATCGGGGACCTTCCGCCTGAAGAGGAGGGTCCCTGAATTATCAAAAAAACCATCCGTCAGACATATTTTTTCCCAAAGGAGAGATTGCTATGCTGCCAAACAACGCCCTTGTCCCCACCGTCGTCGAACAGACCTCCCGGGGCGAACGTGCCTATGATATTTACTCTCGGTTGCTCAATGACCGGATCGTCTTTTTGGCAGACGAAGTCAACGACGTAACGGCCAACCTGGTGGTGGCTCAATTGTTGTTTTTGGAATCGGTTGACCCCGACAAGGACATCAGTCTTTACATCAACAGCCCCGGGGGATCCATTACCGCGGGAATGGCGATTTACGACACGATGAATTATATTAAATGCGACGTCTCCACCATCTGCGTGGGCATGGCCGCAAGCATGGGTGCCTTCCTGCTCTCTGCCGGAGCAAAGGGCAAGCGTTACGCCCTGCCCAACAGCGAGGTCATGATCCATCAGCCCTTGGGCGGATTCCAGGGCCAGGCCACGGACATCAAGATCCACGCACAACGCATCCTGGACATCAAAGACAAACTGAACCAAATTCTTTCCCAAAACACCGGCAAGCCCCTGGACGTCATTAAAGCCGATACCGAGCGAGACAATTTCATGACCGCAGAGCAGGCCATGGAATACGGACTCATCGACAAGGTCATCGCCCATCGATAATTGCCCCCGCGAATTGCACCTGCAAATTGCACCCCTCGGCATTGTCACTCGGCATTGCCCCTCGGCATTATCCTCGGCATTGTCACTCGGCGTTGCCCCTCGGC
>JAZTWH010000065.1:0-12263 GCA_045635765.1 Eubacteriales bacterium
GGGATCCCCGGTCCTTTTTTGCATAAAAACCTTTCAAAAATCTCTTGACAAAATATGACAAAAGGTGTATAATAATACTCGTTTGGGCAAAGCCTTCGGCGTCCGTACAGGCCGAAGGCCGGCCCGCACTTTTTTTTGGCAAACCTTTTGCGAAACAGCCTTGCCAAAGGCCGGCTTGCACTTCTCGTGTTTGCCAGTGCCTTGGCGTGATGAATACGCCGAAGGCCGGCCCGTTATTTTTTTTGGTGGGAGAACTGATTGTGAAAAAAGAATGTTATTTGAAACCGAAACTCTTTGAGGCCCTGAGGGGCTATTCGGGACCGCAGTTTTTGAAGGATCTTATTGCGGGGCTGATCGTGGCTATCATCGCCTTGCCCCTGTCTATTGCCCTGGCCTTGGCGTCGGGGGTGGAGCCGGCCTGCGGAATTTACACCGCCATCGCTGCCGGCATCGTGGTTTCCCTTTTGGGGGGAAGCCGGGTCCAGATTGCTGGGCCTACCGCCGCCTTTGCCACCATCCTGGCCCGGGTGGTCGCATCCCAAGGGATGGATGGACTGTTTTTGGCCACGGTTTTGGCCGGAATTTTCTTGATTCTTATGGGCGTCTGCAAATTGGGAGGCCTGATCCGTTATATTCCCCGAACCATCACCGTGGGCTTTACAGGGGGAATTGCGGTGACCATCCTTTTGGGACAGGTCAAGGACTTCTTGGGGCTGACCTACGGAGCCGGGATCAAGCCCGTGGAGACCTTGGAAAAAATGGAGGCCAATCTCCACGCGTTGCCCACCATTTCCTGGCAAGCCGTGGTGGTGGGGGCGGTCTGTCTGGCCATCCTGATTCTGTATCCGAAATTGGAACGGCGGATTCCCCCGTCCCTCATTGCCGTTATCGTGGGGGCTTTGATGGTCTCTTTTCTCCCCGGCTTCCAAGAGGGAGTCTATACCATCGGGGATCTGTACACTATCCCCTCCGGCCTTCCGAAGGTGGATTTCCCCTGGGAAAATCTCAGTTGGAGCAAGATCGTTGCCGTGATTCCCGACGCCGTTACCATCGCCCTGTTGGCCGGGGTGGAGTCGTTGCTGTCCTGCGTGGTGGCCGACGGCATGGTCAAGGATCGGCATAATCCTAACGCCGAGCTGGTGGCCCAGGGATTTGGAAATATTGCCTCGGTCTTCTTTGGGGGAATCCCCGCCACCGGTGCCATCGCCCGGACTGCCGCAAATGTGAAAAACGGTGGCCGCACCCCCATCGCCGGAATGGTCCACGGCCTGGTCCTGTTGCTGGTCTTGCTCTTCCTGATGCCCTATGCGGCGTTGATTCCCATGCCCGCCATCGCCGCCATTCTCTTTATGGTGGCCTATAACATGAGCGAGTGGCGTGAATTCGTGGCCATCTGCAAAAATAAGGACTGGAAAGACATCCTCATCCTGGTCCTGACCTTTGGCTTGACCGTCATATTTGACTTGGTCGTCGCCATCGTTGCCGGCCTTGCCGTCGCCCTGATCCTTCGAAAAATCAAAAAGGTGCAATAATCCGGCGAATCCCCCGAAAAATCAAAAAGGTGCAAAAAATTGCCGGCAAGAGGTTGATCTCTTGCCGGCAATTGTTGTTCTTGGAGAGGGTGGGGATTATTCGCCCATGACGACGATCTTGAGGCCCTTCATGCTGATATTCATTTCCATGGCGTCGTTGATGTCTGCCAGAGCGTACTTGTGGCTCAGCAGTTCTTCCACGGGAAGGCCGTCTTTTTGTGCTTCCTTCAGCACTTCGCAAGCCTGGATCCAGTCCTTGGCCTGGTAGGTCCAGGAGCCGATGACCTTGATTTCCTTGTTGCAGATGTCCTGATGGGGATTGTAGGTGGTGTCGCCGTTGTCGACGAAGAAGCCCAGTTCGCACATGCTGCCGCCCCGACGAACATATTTCCAGACGGTGCTGGCGGCCTTGGGGGAGCCGGTGCACTGGAATGCCATTTCAGCACCGGTGCCGGTGATTTCCATCACCTTGGCGATGGCGTCCTCGGTCATGAAGTTGACGGTGTAAGCGGCACCCAGCTTCTTGGCCATGGCGAGGCGTTGTTCGTCGCCGTCCACGGCAATGATGTTACGGACACCCATGGTGCGGACCATGGTCAAGAGCAGAAGTCCGATGGGACCGCAGCCCTGGACCAGGACGTAAGAGCCTTGCTTGAAGTTGAAGATCTGCTTTGCCTGTTCCACGGCGTGAACGATGACGGCCGTGGGCTCGATGAGGGTCCGCAGATCCACGTCCATGTCGCTGACGTTAAAGATCACGCCGCCGGCGTTGACTTTAATGTATTCTCCGAACCAGCCGTTGAAGTTTTTGTAGGCTTCTTCTCCGGGCATCAGGCCGAAGATCTCGCCGCCGGGGCAAAGATGGACGTTGGCGGGATCGTTTTTGCAAACGTCACAAACGCCGCAGGGCTTCAGACCGGTGACGATCTTATCGCCCACCTTCAGGGGCTTGCCGTAGTAGTCGGTGGTCACGTTTTTGCCCAGTTTCACTACGGTGCCGGTTCCTTCGTGGCCCAGTTCTACGGGAATATAGCCGAAGGGGTCGCCCTTGTATTCGTGAACGTCGGTTCCGCAAATACCGGTCTGTTCTACCTTGACCAGCACTTCGTCGTCGTTGATTTCGGGGACGGGAAGTTCAAAAATATCAATCTTTTTTGCACCGGTCAAAACCGCGACCCGTGCTTTTTCGGGGATGTTGAATTCTGCCATGATACGTATCTCCTTTTTTTAATATGATTTTACATCTCCATTATACCATATTTTGATCTCCTTGTCAAATACTAAAATTGCATAACGCTATTCCTTTTTTGACATTCCCAGCAACGGAAGGCCTCCGGGAGGCAAAAAAGGCGGAGCCCCTTCGTTGAGAAGAGTCTCCGTCCAAAAAATCTTTTTTTAAAAGGGTCTGACGACGGTCCTGAGAAGGATTAGTCGGCAGAGTAGGGCAGAAGGCCCAGCTGACGGGCACGCTTGATGGCCTCGGTCAGGGCTCTCTGATGGTAAGCACAGGTAGCGGTGACGCGACGGGGCAGAATCTTGCCTCTTTCGCTCATAAACTTACGCAGCTTTGCAACATCCTTATAGTCAATGGTGCAGTTGGGGTCGGCACAGAATTGGCAAACCTTTTTACGGGGCTTTCTCTTGAAGTCCCGGGGAGCTCTTTCGGTCCGCTCCGCAGGTGCGGCAGCGGGAGCCTGAACGGGAGCAGTGGTATTATTCTCCATGATGGAAATCTCCTTTCGTAAATTCAAACTTGCTTCTCTTAGAAGGGCAGCTCAGCATCGTTTCCGTCCACGTCCTTGATGTCGGTGAAGAAGTCGGAATTGGATGCGTTGGAGAAGCCTTCCCGGTCTCCGGCGGCAGGAGCCGCGGCGGAAGCGGCAGAATCGCGGTTTTTGGATTCACCAAATTGCAATTCGTCCACGATGACCCGGGTGGAACGCCGATTGTGGCCTTCCTTATCCTTCCACGTATCGACCTGGATGTTTCCGAAGACAATGATGGAAGAGCCCTTGCGGAAGTATTTGCTCAAAAATTCGGCATTGCGGTTGAACGCGGTGCAATCAATAAAATCCACCTGACGTTCGTTGGAATCCTTACTGACGTAGCGGCGATTCACGGCAACGGTGAACTGCACGATGGAGACGTTGTTTGCAGAGGTCTTCAGTTCGGGGTCTGCGGTGAGTCGGCCCATGAGGATCACTTTGTTAATATTCATGCGGAATCGCTCCTTTCGGAATCCTGTTTTTTTTGTGCTTACTTATCGGTTCTCACAACGAGAGAACGAAGCACGCCATCGGTGATACGGTAATTGCGTTCCAGCTCTTTGGGGAAGGTGACGTCAGCGGTGAAGTTGATGAGAACGTAGTAAGCCTCGGTCTCGTAATTCACGGCGTAAGCCATTCTCTTTTTGCCCCAAACGTCCACGTTGTCGATGGTAGCACCGTTGTCGGTCATCAATTTCTTGAATTTCTCCACGACACCGTTCAGAGCTTCCTCGTCAGCGTAGGTCTTAACGCTGAGAGCGAACACGGTTTCGTACTTTGCGGTCATTCTTTCTTACCTCCTTATGGACTCGGCGAAAATCGCCTGTAAGGCCCACGGTTCTCCCATGGGCAAGGAAACAGACCGACGGAACTTTTCCGTCAGTATCAGATATTATACCTTATTTTAAGGTGAATGTCAAGATGTTTCATAAAAATTTCGCAATTAGGTGAAAAATCCGCCCCACTCATCCGCTATAATAAAGAAAATACAATGAGATACTACGCCCGGAAAGGACTTTTGCTATGAAACTAGGTATCGTAGGGCTTCCCAACGTGGGGAAGTCGACTTTGTTTAACGCTATTACCAACACCAAGGCCGAGGCGGCCAACTACCCCTTTTGCACCATCGAGCCCAACGTTGGGGTGGTGGCGGTGCCCGACGAACGGTTAGACGTGTTGGCGGAATTGTATCACCCGGACAAATATACCCCGGCCATCATCGAATTCGTGGACATCGCCGGGCTGGTGAAAGGGGCTTCCAAGGGGGAAGGGCTGGGGAATAAATTTTTGTCCCACATCCGGGAAGTGGACGCCATCCTCCACGTGGTCCGCTGCTTTGAAGACGGGAACATCGTCCACGTGGACGGCTCCGTGGACCCTCTGCGGGATATTGAAACCATCAATATGGAGTTGATCTTCGCCGACATGGAGGCCGTGGACAAGCGGATTTTGCGGGCGGAGAAGGAAGCCAAAGGAAATAAGAAAATGCTGACGGAGGTGGACCTGTTCAAGCGGGTCAAGGAGGTCTTGGAGTCCGGTGCCTGTGCCCGTACCATGGACCTGGCCGACGATGAGGTCGCCCTGGTGGCTTCGGCCAACCTTTTGACCATGAAGCCGGTGATTTACGTTGCTAATATGGCCGATTCCGCCTTCGATCTCTCTTCTCCTCAATATCAGGCGGTGGAAGCCTTCGCCAAGAAGGAACATTCCGAAACACTGCCCATCTGTGCCCGGATGGAGGAAGAGATCTCCGAGCTGGAAGAGGAAGAAAAGGCCATGTTCTTGGAGGACATGGGGTTGTCCGAAAGCGGCCTTGCCCGGTTGATTAAAAAATCTTACGCCCTGCTGGGGCTCATCAGTTACCTCACCGCCGGACCCCAGGAAGTCCGGGCCTGGACCATCAAGCAGGGGACCAAGGCTCCCCAGGCCGCCGGAAAGATCCATTCGGATTTTGAACGGGGCTTCATCCGGGCGGAGGTGGTTTCCTTTGCCGACCTGACCGCCTGCGGAACCTACACCTCCGCCAAGGAAAAGGGTCTGGTCCGCTCCGAGGGGAAGGAATACGTCATGAACGACGGCGACGTGGTCCTCTTCCGCTTCAATGTCTGATCTCAAGAAGGGCCCGGCCGCCCAAAGGCCGGAAACCGCCCAAAGGTTGGTGGGCAAAAGACTAAAAGTCTCCCAAAGGCCGGAAGCCGCCCAAAGGCCGGTGGGCAAAAGACCAAAAGTCTCCCAAAGGTCAGAAACCGCCCAAAGGCCGGCGGCCGGGGGCGGGGAGAAGGTGTTGGCCGGAAAAAAGCGGGTGCTGAAGGGGTCGGTTCAGTTGTCGCCCGTGCCTGCGGTGCTGGTGACCTGTGCCGACGGCGAGGTTGCGGACGTGGTGACGGTGGCTTGGACGGGCATCGTCTGTACCCATCCGCCCATGACCTATATTTCGCTGCGGCCGGAACGGTATTCCTACGAAATCATTCAAAAGACCGGGGAATTCGTCATCAATCTGCCCCCGGCCTCGCTGGTTCGGGAGTTGGATTTGTGCGGCATGAAATCGGGGCGGAATTTGGACAAGCTTACCGCCTGTAATTTGGCCGTCACTCCGGCGAACAGCGTATCTGCCCCCGTGCTGATTCAGGCACCTCTGTCCTTGGAGTGCAAGGTCAAGCAGGTGATTCCGTTAGGAACGCACCATATGTTTTTGGCCGAGATTTTGTCGGTGGATGCCGACGAGGCCTTGTTCAATACCGAGGACCGGCTCTGCATGGAAAAGGCGGGGCTGTTGGCCTACGCCCACGGGGCATATTATTCCTTGGGCAAAAAATTGGGGCTCTTTGGATTTTCGACTAAGAAAAAGAAAAAGAAGAGCGTCGTCAAGCATAAAAATTCTTAAAACGGAGTCAAGTCAATCATGGAGCATACCTTGTACCAGCAGGCCCGCCGGACGGTGGAGGAGCTGTGGGAATTTGCCGGGCTGAAAAAAGGCGATCTTTTGGTCATCGGCGGTTCCACCAGTGAGATCTGCGGATCGAAGATCGGCACCAATTCCGCCCCGGAGGTTGCGGCGCAGGTCTTTTCGGGCCTGTACGATTTTGCGAAAGAAAAGGGCGTTTACCTTGCCGTTCAGTGCTGTGAGCATTTGAACCGAGCCATTGTCACCGAACGGGAAGCGGTTCCCCTGGGGGACGTGGTGAACGTGGTGCCTCAGCCTAAGGCCGGGGGCTCCATGGCGGCCAAGGCCTACGCCTCCTTTGCCGATCCGGTGGTGGTGGAGCAGATCCGGGCCGACGCGGGGCTGGACATTGGGATGACCCTGATCGGAATGCATCTGAAGCCCGTGGCAGTCCCGGTCCGGCTGAAAAACAACCGCATCGGGGAGGCCCTGGTGGTCGCCGCCCGGACCCGTCCCAAATTTATCGGCGGGGGCCGTGCCGTTTACGATGAAAATCTTCTGTAATAAGTGTTGAGAAGGAGAAGGGCAATGATTGAGTTAAAGAACATATCGGTCATGAATCTGGAAAACGCCATTCGGGGGGCCCGAAATCCCATGTCCTCCTGGGACAAGTCGGACAGCTTTTACAACGACGACGGGGAGTTTATTTTGGGAGAGGCGGACCTTTCCCTGGCTTGCCGGCTGGCCAAGGCTGGGACGGACCATCGGAAATTCATCCGACAGATCTTCGTTTCCGTGGATATTACCGCCCCCTTGTATTGGTGGAAGGAGTTCGATACTTATAAGGTAGGCACCGTTGCCAATTCCACCTCCACTATGCACAAGATCCATTCCAAGCCCATTACCGCCGACGATTTTTCCGTGGATCACCTGACCGAAGCCTCGGCGAAATTCTTCGATATTATTGTGGATTATTTGGAATCGGTCCGGCTGGAATACATGGAAACCAAGGACAAGGCCCTGTGGTACGATCTGATCCAGCTTTTGCCCGAGTCCTACAATCAGACCCGTACCGTTACCATGAATTATGAAAATCTGGTCAACATGTACCACGCCCGCAAAAACCACAAGCTGGACGAATGGCACACCTTCTGCGACGATTTCGTACTGAAATTGCCCTACGCGAAGGAATTGATCGTTATTAAAGAGGAATAAGGAGATTTATTATGCAAAAGAAAAATTCTAACCGTTTGATTCGTCTCACCCTGTTGGCGATCCTTGTGGCCGTTGAACTGCTGATGGCCTTTACCCCCATCGGATATTTGCGATTCGGCGTCACCAGCGTCACCCTGTTGCCCGTCCCCGTGGCCATCGGTGCTATCCTTTTGGGACCCACCGCCGGAGGAATCCTGGGGGCCGTGTTCGGACTGACCAGCTTTTACCAATGTTTCGGCATGGATGCTCTGGGCGTCCTGCTTTTGGACATTTCGCCCGTAGGGACCTTCGTTCTGACCGTCGTCACCCGGATCGCAATGGGAGTCTGTGTGGGCTGGCTGTACAAGGGCCTTTCCAAGGTCAAGGGCAAGCATTTCCCCACCGTTGCGGCGATTTTCTCCTGTGCCTTCGTGGGCCTGGGTCTGGCAGTGCTGTTCAACAATAACGGCCCCTCCCCCTGGAATTACCTCATCGGAGCCGGTGCCGCCCTGCTGATCGGATTTTTATATCATTTCATTGCGTCCCTCGATGCCACCGGGGCCCCGTCGGTCCTGTCTGCCTGCTCTGCCGCCGTGCTGAACACCCTCTTTTTCGTGTCGGCATTGGTGCTGATCTTTGGCAACAACCCCAGAGTCCTGGAATTTACCGGCCAATCCAACGCCTGGGGCATCGTGGTTCTTTTGGTCACCCTCAACGCCGTCATCGAGGCCGCCGTCTGCCTGATTATCGGCACCGCCGTCAGTAAGGCCCTCTCTGCTTTACAGGCCAAACTTCTTCCTGACCGGTCCGAGACCAAAGTCAGCGAATAACTTTTCTCCATCCGTTCCCAAAAAAAGGGAACGGATGTTTCATTTTTGCCGTCTTTCCCTCTTGCAATGAGACAAAAAATATGCTATAATATAAAGTAGATGATTGTGAATGGAAAGGAGTTCGGACTCATGACGGTTTTGGGCATTGACCCCGGGGTCGCCACGGTCGGGTGGGGCTTCGTCCACTACGACGGATACCGTTTTTCGGCTCCCCAATACGGAGCCATCATCACTCCTCCCAAGATTCCCCTGGAACGGCGGCTGGAGATGATCTACGACGAACTGACCAAGCTGATCGCCGAGCTGAAACCCGATTGCGTTTCCATCGAAGAACTGTTTTTCTCCAAAAATATTACCACCGGCATTGCCGTGGCCCACGCCCGGGGTGTGATCATGCTCGCCTGCCAAAAGGCCGGGCTCCCCTGCTACGAATTCAAGCCCCCCCAGGTCAAACAGGCGGTGGTGGGATACGGAAACGCCGAGAAAAAACAGGTCATGGCCATGACCAAAATGCTCTTGAACCTCAAAGAGCTTCCCCGTCCCGACGACGCCGCCGACGGTCTGGCCCTGGCCATCTGCTGTGCCCATTGCCTGGGCCTGGCCCAAAAAAATGCAAGAATCCAAAACGCCCCCCCGCCACCTCACCGCTGACCGCGACTTGTCAGCCCCGCCGCATCCTGTCAGCCTCGCCGCCGGCCGGGGCTTGTCAACTCACGCCACCGACCTTCCGCTGACCGCGGCTCGTCAGCCCGCCCGCCGATTGCGGTTCGGTATATTACGCCATTGACTTGCCGGTGGTGGGGGCTTATCAGGCTTTCCCATTGCCTCGCCGCCGGCCGGGGCTTGTCAGCCTTCCGTCGCCAACTTGCCGCCGACCGTGGTTCGGTAGGCCCTTTTCGCCGACTTGCCGCCGACCGTGGTTCGGTAGGCCCTTTTCGCCGACTTGCCGCCGACCGCGGCTTGGCAGGCTTTTGCCACGTCGTTTATTTCTTTTCGTAAGGAGTGCAGCCATGTACAACTACCTTCAGGGAGACCTTGCCTGGTGCGATTTTTCCACTGCCGTCATTGATTGCGGCGGAGTGGGGTATCAGTGCAACATTACGGCCAATACTTATCGGGAGATCAGCGGAAAGGACCGGGTCAAGCTATACACTTATCTCCACGTCAAGGAAGACGCCATGACCCTGTACGGCTTTGCGGAGGAACAGGAGAAGCAGTTCTTCCTGCTTTTGATCTCCATCAGCGGGGTGGGGCCCAAGGGGGCTCTTGCCATTTTGTCGGAGCTGGTTCCCGAGTCCTTTGCCGCCGCCGTTATGGCGGGGGACCACCGGCAGATTTCCCGGGCCAACGGGGTGGGCCCCAAATTGGCACAGCGGATCTGTCTGGAGCTGAAGGACAAGGTGGCCAAGACCAACGTGAAGGTCACGGAGGCTCAGGCCGTTGCCGCGGCTGCGGGGAAAGAGGCTTTGGAGGAAGCCACCGGCGTTTTGGTGGCTCTGGGATATTCCAAGCACGATGCGGCCAAGGCTTTGGAAAAATGCACCGCCGACAACACCAACGATCTGGTCCGCCAGGCATTGCGGATGCTTTCAACCATTTGAGGGGGATAAATTATGGAATTTGACGACAGACTCCTTTCCACCCGAACCATCGAGCCCTCCGACGATCCCGAAAATCTCCGACCCCAGCGGTTGGACGATTATATAGGCCAGGTTCAGGCAAAAGAAAACCTGCGGATCTTTATCGAGGCGGCCAAGCAACGGGGGGACGCCCTGGACCATATTTTGTTTTTCGGCCCTCCGGGATTGGGAAAGACCACCCTGGCCAACATCGTTGCGTCCGAGATGGGGGTTTCCATCCGGATCACCAGCGGACCCGCCCTGGAGAAGGCGGGGGACATCGTTGCCCTTTTGACCAACCTGCAGGAGGGGGACGTTTTGTTTATTGACGAGATCCACCGGCTTTCCCGGACGGTGGAGGAGATTTTGTATCCCGCCATGGAGGATTACGAATTTGACGTGATCCTGGGCAAGGGCCCTTCCGCCCGGTCCATTCGGTTTGATCTGCCCAAGTTTACTTTGATCGGGGCCACCACTCGTTCCGGTCAGCTTGCTGCCCCCTTCCGGGATCGGTTTGGGGTTCTGTTGCGGCTGGATCTGTATAAGATCGAAGAGCTGGAGCAGATCATCAAGCGGTCCGCCTCCATTCTCAATATTGGGATTACCGAATCGGGGGCCCACGAAATTGCCTCCCGTTCCCGGGGGACGCCCCGGATCGCCAACCGTCTTTTGAAGCGGGTCCGGGACTTTGCTCAGGTGTTAGGAGACGGGGTCATTACCGACGAGATCGCCGACGAGGCTCTGCGGCGGCTGGATATTGATAAGTTGGGCCTGGATGCCCTGGACCGCCGGATGCTGACCGCCGTGGTTCAGCAGTTCCGGGGAGGCCCCGTGGGGTTGGAGACCCTGGCGGCCATGATCGGAGAAGAGGCCGTGACCATTGAGGATGTGTACGAGCCCTATCTGATGCAGATCGGATTTTTGGTCCGCACTCAACGGGGACGCTGTGTAACCGAGGCTGCCTGCAAGCATTTGGGATTGGAATTCCCCAAATGAGAAGGACTTCCAAAGGCCGGATCTTCGAGCTGGATTTTTTACGGGGCCTGGCCCTGGTGATGATGTGTCTGGACCACTTGGCCTACGACCTTTACTGTCTACCCTACTGGTTCCCCCTGTCCGACCATCCCCTGTTGGAGACCTTGGGAGCCTTCGGGGAGAGCGTGGCCTTTTCTTCTTGGAGATTGGTACTGCACTATCTGTTTGCTCCGTTGTTTTTGCTGTTGGCGGGGGTTGGCTCGGCCCTGAGCCGCAGACCCCTTCGACGGTGTTTGCAAATTGCCGGGGCGGCCGTCGCCATTACCCTTGCCACGGTGCTGATGGATCTGTGGTTCGACGCCGGTGCTACCATCGTGTTCGGAGTTCTGTCCGCCATGGCGGTGGGGGCCTTTCTGTGTTGGCTTTGCTCCCTGTTGGGAGAACGTGTCGGCAAATTCGTGGCTCTGGCCCTGGGAACGGCGGTCATTGCCGTGGGGTTTGCTCTGAAATGGTACGACGCACCCATCCTCTATTCCTTGGGACCTGAGGATTTTTGGGGAGTCGTGTTGGGGACGGCCCGCTATGGGGCGGATTGGTTCCCCGTCTTCCCCGCCTCCGGGGTTCTGCCCATAGGCTATTTCCTGGGAAAGATCCTGTATCCCGTAAGGGAATCCCGGATTCCCGCCCTGCGGGGAAAGGACTGCCTTCTCTGTCAAATCGGCCGCAAATCTCTGTGGATCTATCTGTTCCATCAGCCGGTGCTGGTGGGGATATTGTACTTGTTTGTGATTCTTTTGATTGGGGCTTGATGTATGCTTGGTGTGATCGTAAATACCCTGGGGGTCCTTTTGGGCAGTACCCTGGGGCTGCTGCTGAAAAAGGCCATCCCCCCGAAGATCTCAGGGGGTGTGATGACGGCCATTGCCCTTTGCACGCTCTATCTTGGCATCGACGGGATGCGGAACGGCACCCACGGTCTTTTGGTGATCTTTTCTATGGTTTTGGGTGCCGTCGTGGGATTTTTGCTCAACATCGACGGGGGCATCGAAGCCCTGGGCCGTTGGGCGGAGAATCGCCTTTCCCCCTCGGAATCGGGAACGGTCTGCCGGGGGTTCGTCACCGCGTCTCTCCTGTTTTGCGTAGGGTCCATGACGGTGGTCGGTTCCCTCAACGCCGGCATTTCCGGGGATAACACCCTGCTATACACCAAATCCCTGCTGGACTTCTGTTCCTCCCTGATGCTCTCGGCCTCCTTGGGGATGGGAGTCCTGTTCTCCGCCGCCTTCGTGTTTGTCTTTCAAGGAACCCTGGTCCTTCTGGCACAAGGAATCGGTCCTTGGCTCCCCACCGCCGCCGTGGAGGCCATGACCTGCGTGGGCTCCCTGCTCATCGTGGCCTTGGGATTAAACCTTTTGGGCGTGACCAAAATCAAAGTCGCCAATTTCCTCCCCGCCCTCCTGTTC
>JAZTWH010000066.1:0-21930 GCA_045635765.1 Eubacteriales bacterium
AAACGAGTGCAGTTGTGGTTTTGGCTTTTACGTTACGGGTCTTACAAAAAGCCGTAAAGACAAGACCTGCGTTTGGGCCTTACCGTATCGTTACAGAGGAAGGCCTACGGTTTCGAATGCCTTGAAAGCGGCATCTTCGGCAACCGTACCGGCGGGGACCACGTTTTCGGTCTGGACAGCCTGAGCCTTAATGCTGATGCTGAACATCGACCGGAATTGTGCCGCCTGTTCCCGAGTCAGGGATTCGGGGATATTCACGTGGGTGAAGAGAACGACACTGTCGTTGGTGCCGGAAGTGGAATCGTTGGCCGTATCATCACCGTCCAGAATCCCGTTATAGTACAGCACGTAGGTAATGGTGTCGGTGGAGCCTTCGATGATTTTCTCAACGTGATTCCACTGGGTTGCGTCATAACCTTCGAACACATCCTCAATCTCGAAATCAAGGCCCATGGCGTTGATCCAGGCGGTTGCGTCGGAAATGGTCACGATGACCCGCACGTACTGGTCGTAGTAGCCCTCGTTGCGAACGAAGGGTTCCTTTACCAGCTTGTCGCCGGGAAGCACATCTTTATAGTCGAAACCGGTTTCGGCGGTGATGGTTGCGTCGATCTGGCCATCGCCATCTTCATCAATGCGTTCCCAAACATTCACATCGAAAATGTCGTCGGGGGTGGTGTCGGTGCTATCGGCAACAAAGAATTCATTGACAACGCTGTCTGCATCGTGGAACCAAGCAAGGGTCCCCATGGAGATCAAGGCGATCAAGCTGATTGCCAAAGCGAGGACAAGCACCTTTTTCTTAGTCATTTTCAACGGATTTTCCTCCTTTCCTTAAGAATTTATCTCAAATTCATGCCTATTGAAATTCCTGCATAGGCACAAATGTGAAACCGACGTTATTCGGATTTATGCTCCGATACTTCGGCACGCAGCCGTTCGACCTCCGCTTTCAGCCGCTCGTTCTCTTCGTTTGCCGTCTGGATTTCGGTTTGAGTGGCGGCAATTTGGGGATCTTCCTCATTCTTTTTTCTTTTACCGATCAGATCGGGAAGAAAAACCAAGAGAATTAAGACTACGCCCACGCCGATAGTGATGTACATTCCGGGAGGGTTCTGAATGAAATCGGACACGTACCCGAGCTTAGGAATGGAAAATTGAGGGACGCCGATGACGTTATTAAAGTGAACAGGTTCGCCGTCCTCGATTTCATTGGCATCGCCTTTGGTATAAAAATGTTGATGCTCCGAATCTACGCGGACGACCCGGTGGGTTCCTACCACAAGATCCTCATTGACCAGGAAGGTGATCACGTCCCCTTCTTTGATGGTCGTCGGATCAACCTTTTTGACGTAGAGAAGGTCGCCAACGCTGTACTCCGGCTCCATACTGCCCGATATTACGGTATAGCATTGGAGTCCGATCAGCCGAGAACCCATCAGAAAAACGGCACAAAGGACAATTAGGACCACCAATAGGGTGGACACGACGTTCCAAACCTTTTTTAACGTTGTCATACACTCAAATCCTTTCGAGCTTATCAGCAATCAAAAGACACATCGCCGGATCTTCCCTACGCCCATAAGATATGCCCTTTGGTTGCCGCCTATCCCTCCTCCTCGGGAGGAAGGATAGAACGACTTGGATTTAATTATTTGTTGTTGTAGATCACGGTTACGCCGTCATAAGTCTTGAGGCCCTTGACACCGTACTGATCACCACCGAAAATCTGATCGAAGGGGATCAATTCCATATGATGTACGGTGCAAACACTATGATCGTAATCCGCAGCAAGGCCGCTGTACTGGTAACCAGGTTCGACACGAACACCTCTGGCACCGGCCGCACGGCAATATTGGTAGTTTGCCCACGTGCCATAAGTAACGGTAACATCGGTGCAAGTAATGTTGTATTTACTGGTATCTGGATAATTTACACCGTCAATGGTAGTGGTCTCTGCAAGGCGACCGATAATCATGCCGCTCATACGGTAATTATAGTAGTCATAAGAAGCCGTAACGTCGTTATAAGCATCCAAACGACAATCGATATCTACTTTTTCAAAATTATAGGTTGCACCAGGCTCGCCCTGTCCGACCACACCACCGATAGAGCTGTCAAAAGAACCCCACAGACCGCCGAGAACGACGTCTTCTGCGATGGTGATGTTTTTGAAGGTGTAATTACCCGCGCGGGACCAGCCGATGATCCCGCCCAGGCCGTTATTGTAAGTTGCAATTTTAGAATCTGTAATCGTGATGTTCTCGAAGGTACAGTTTCCGATGGCACTGCCGGTGATTCCACCCACATCGCCGCCCTCAACAAAGGTTTCAGCGCCGCTGATGGTAAGGTTTTTCACGGTAGCGTTCTCCAATTTACCAAACAAGCCAATGGAACCATAGTAATTCCAATTGTATCCAAACGCCCAACCGCTTTGATACAGGTTGCTAATGGTATGACCATTTCCGTCAAAGGTTCCTGCAAAAGCAGACTTATCACCGATCGGATCAAAGCTGAGGGGTTCGCCGTTTTCGTCTGTGAGACCCAGGTCCACATCGCTATCCAGATATATCGTCTGATCTTTAAATGTTACAGGCAGAGTGCCGTTGAAGTTGGAGTCGGCGGGGATGGCTGCGGTGCCGTCCACGAGGGCGGCCAATCCGGCCAGTTGTTCCGGTCTGCTGAGGGTGAAATAATCTGCATCGGGATTTTCAAAATACCATGCGGTATCATACGTCCCATCCCACGGATCATTGGGATATTCCGCATCCTTATCGTACTGATTGTTAAAGCTATCCTTTTCGTCCGTGTACTGGGTTGCGACCAGGCTGATGCCGAGATTGATCTGGGGGGCTTCTGTGTCGGACTTATAGTTGGCTTCGTTTCCGACGGTTTCGGGCATCGTGAGGACGAGAGCCATAACCTGGGCGGTCTGATCCCCGGCCAACAGAGGGGCATCGGATTTCACAATGCTGTCTGCGGTAGAAAGTTTTGCAAAACCACTGCCGCTTTCCTTGATGCTGTTAAGGGCTGCTTCGCGGGTGCCGAACATCACGGGCATTAAACTGTCCGCATAATTGAAGCCGGAAGAATATTCGTCCTGGCAATAGGTCCCGATCTGTAAATAATCGGAAAGTTTGAGGGGGTCACCTTTGACGTTGGTGGAATACTTTTCGCTGGAAATATGAACCATCAGGTTGTATTTCAGAGCGAGAGAACCGGCGTTGGAAACTCTCAGATATACGATTTCGGTATAACCGGGTTCGTACAGAGCACCTTCTTTAAAGAGCTTGGTGTCCTTGTTCACTTCTTCCCAATCTTCCGTCCAATCGGTCTTGTATTCAAGAACGACGTCCAAATTTCCCGAGACGATTTTGTTGTTCCCGGAAGTTACGCTGTCAGTAAACCAAGCGAAGGTGCTGCCAATAAGCATGGAAACACACATCAGCAAGGCCAAGGCACTTAACAGCAATGCACGCTTGGTGGATTTTTGCTTCGTCATTTTTCAATGACCTCCTTATTGAGTTGTTTCAACATCTGTTTGCTAAGTCTTCCTCTTTTCGATGTTGATCTTTGCAAAAAAGAGGGGACTGTACCGTTATGACAAAGAGCCTAAACCTACAGGGAGTTCTCGGCTCACGGTTCCAAAGTGGGTTGCGGGGGCTCCGCAGAGGAGGGCTCGGGGGTGGATTGCTCTAATTCCAGCTGGGCCTTGAGGGCTTGCAGCTCCTGGAGCATTTTTGCATTGGCCGCCCGTTCTTCTTCGATTTTTGCCCGTTCCGCTTCCATCTCTTCCATTTGCTCCTTTTTGTAGCGGCGGAACAGGTTGAAGAATTTGATCCCTTCATAAAGAATAATAAGCATGAAGGGGGTGAAGATGCAGAGGAAATAACCGGGGGTCGTTTTTAAGAAATAGAAAAACGAACCGATGGCAGGGACATGGCTTTGATATTTTCCCAATACGTAAGGGAAGGTAACGATGGTGTCGTCATCGATGTTTGTTGTGGTACCATAGGTAATAAAACCGGGGTTTCCTTCTGCATCGACGGTAATCTTGCGGATCTTATGGGTGATGGTCTCCCCGAAGCTTTCCGAATTCTGGGACATATAGGTAATAATATCCCCTTCCTTTAACGTGGAAGGATCGACCTCTTTTACGAAGATCAGGTCGCCGGCATTGAAATCCGTAGCGGCCATGGAATCGGAATTGACGATGTACATCTTGAACCCGAACAGACTACGGTCATTTCGGTTGAAGGTGGTGACGGAAATAACCGTAAAGATCATCATGGAAACCGCTAAAATGACGATGATCCATGCAAGGGTTGTCTTGACTGCGTTTAGCACTTTTTTCATAGGAACGATCAGCACCTCTCTGCTCTTCTGAAATACTGCTTGACCGATGCGTAAATTACCCGGAAGACGTGCTCGGTATAGTTGTCCTCCTCGGGCATCTGATTGTTATGTACCTTTACGGCAAAATCAAGCATTACGTTTAAAATATGATTTAAAATCATCCAGACGTCCGCCTCATCCCGGAACGCAATAGAGAACTGTTCTACAAGGGGAGTGTATCTCTTCTTGTGAATTTCTGCAGAATACTTTTGAAAATAGGGCGAATAATAATAGCGGACAAAGGCAAGGCATTTCTCTTTATTCCCAAGCAGGAACGTCCACATGGCCGAAAAGAACGTATGGCATCGGGACTCGTAATCCATATCCTTCACATACATTACGGGCAGATGCTGGGTTGCTTTTGCCACAAGCTCATCATCCAAGGTATCAAAGGCCTTGGATATCAGGTCTTCTTTGTCGGAAAAATGGCGGTAAATATACGCTTCATTGATTCCGGTTCCCGTGACGATTGCCTTTGTGGTAGTTTTGTCCAAGCCGTTTTCCGCAATGACCGAAACCGTTCTCAGAATTAGGGTTTCTCGCATATCCTTCGGGCTCACAAATTTCGCTCCTTTTCTTCCAAATAGTATTTACTACGACAAGAGGAGAAAAAAAGGCAGGTAAAACCCCTCGCAATGGTCCCACTGCGGCTGTTAAAAAACAAACGATCGAGGTTGCCTGCCTCAAAAAAAGTATTCGCAGAGTTCAGCACTCCACGATGTAGATTATACCACAAAACATTAAAAAAATCAAGTGCTTTTTCCCTTAAAATCAATGATTTCACAAAATATTAACTTTTTAATGGGCAAATTAGACAGATTTTTCCAAGATTTGTTTGAGATTATTGCGAAATCCGCCGTCAAAATTCCCGTCACGTCATGACGGTAAAAAGCGACACGAAGCAATTTTGCAAGTTAAATTTGTTTTTGATATTGTTTTTAATATAAGGAGGAATTTATTATGTCAAAGAAAGGCGAAAACATTTACAAACGCAAGGACTGTCGGTGGGAGGCCCGATATATCAAGGGATACCGTTCCGACGGGCTTCCACGGTACGGTTATTGCTACGGAAAAACCTATCGGGAAGCAAAAGAAAAGGTTTCACAAGCGAAGTTAGCATTACTAACGGGGATTCCGGATCCCACAAACTACCGAAGGCGACGCTTTGGATTTTATTGCGATGAATGGCTGAAGATTAACCGAGACCGGGTCAAAGAATCCACTTACGTAAAGTATTGCGGGATTCTTGAGAAGCACATTAAACCCAGGCTCGGAGGCTATTTGGTTCAGGGATTGAATTCTGTGATTATTGAACAATTCAGTCACGAACTGTTATATGAGGAAGAACTCTCGCCCAAAACCGTCAAGGACATTCTCGTCACCCTTCACGGAATCCTTCAGTATGCCGTAAAACAATTTCCGGGAACAAGGCCGGCCGTTGAAATTGTTTATCCAAAGATCCCTAAGTATGAAACGCGGGTCTTGTCAAGGGAGGAACAGAGCCGATTTGTCCAATATCTTCTCAAGGATATGGATGAATGTAAATTTGGAGTTCTTCTCTCTTTGCTTACGGGAATGAGAATCGGGGAGGTCTGTGCATTGCGTTGGGAAAATATATCCCTTTCCAACGGAATGATAACCGTAAAATCAACCATGCAACGGCTTCGGAATTACAACGGCGACCACACCGGGAAAACCAAGATCGTAATCAGTACGCCGAAGAGCAATCATTCCGCCAGGGTCATTCCCTTGACCGACTACGCCCTTCAGTTGTGTCGGTCCCAGTGGTGCGGAGATCCTTGTGCCTTTGTGTTGACCGGGGAAATAAACCGATACGTGGAGCCCCGTGCCATGCAGTATCGATTGGAGAAATACACCGAACAGTGCGGTCTTTCGGGGGTTCATTTTCACACCCTCCGTCATACCTTTGCCACCCGTTGTGTGGAGGTTGACTTTGAAATCAAATCCTTGAGTGAAATTTTAGGCCATTCCAGTCCCCGCATTACGCTGGAACGGTACGTGCATTCTTCCGTGGAATTAAAGCGGGACAATATGAACAAGCTTGCTGCTATAGGTTATTAATTATCGCCGTCAAAAACCTCCGTCGAAGGAAGGAAAAGCCCCCGTGGAATGGGGTTGGTAAAGGGAGATGCAACAGAGTGCTGAACTCTGCGAAATAGAGACGCCGTAGGTTATTACGCCTACGGCGTTTCCTTTTTTTGCGGTGCTTTTGGAATATTTTAGCACCGCTTGTTTCGTGTGAATTTTCTTTTTATAGGCATTGCTTTTGGGAAATGGAAAAAAATGGAAAGAACCACTATCATATCACAAAATTGTTTTTCTGTCCATAGGCTTGAAGTATTTCTGTAATTTTCCAATATTTTTAATCTACATTTTTCATGATATTTGTTGAATTAACAGGAGTTTTTTGAGGTGTTTGGAGACAATTGATTTGGGAAATGGAGCAGGCGGACCCGTCCGTTGTTTTCCGCCTCCCCCTTTTTGGCTGAAAAATCTGAGCAAAAATTTTCCGGCGACAATGCATTATATGATTTCTTTTTTCAATTATGAGAAACGGGGAGGGAGGAGAAATCCATCCCAAAAAAAATCCACACCCGCCCCCTTGCAAAAAAGAGTCGAATGTGGTATAATAATATTATTCTGATAAGAGTGATTGAAAAACAGCGGAAGAGGTGAATTGATGAGCCTTGCGGACAAGCGTAATTACGGAATCGACCTGCTGAGGATCGTATCCATGCTGATGGTACTGATCTTGCACATTTTAGGTGCGGGTGGAATTTTAGATGGGACGGAGAAGCTGTCTCTGAATTATGAACTTGCGTGGCTTTTGGAAACCTCGGCCTACGGTGCAGTAAACTGTTATGCCTTGATTTCGGGATACGTTGGATACAAGGCAAAATACCGATATACCAATCTTGCAGTTTTGTGGCTACAGGTTCTGTTGTATTCCGTGGGATTTACCGTTGCCTTTGCCCTCTTCTTTCCGGGCACGGTTCATGTTATGGATGTCCTTCGGTCTTTTTTCCCGGTCCTTAGCAATTACGGGTGGTATTTTACCTGTTATTTTGCATTGTTCTTCCTGATGCCTCCCTTAAATCACCTGATCAATACCATGTCGGAGAAAAGTTTAAAAATTTTGTGCGGAAGCATCCTTGGCGGGTCTTTTCTGTCTACCGTTGCCGGGGGCAATATTTTTCAGCTTTCGGACGGCTACAGCGTCATATGGTTAGCTGCCTTATATCTTTTGGGCGGATGCTTGGGACGGTTCGGGTGGTTCAAGGGCGTGAAAAAAGGCTATCTCGGGCTGATTTACGGAGGTTGCGTGATTGCATCCTGGGGAGCAAAATATTTGCTGGAGACCCAGGATTGCCCGTGGATCAAGGAGTTTACCTACCCGGATATGCTGATTCGATACACCTCTCCCACCATTTTGATTGGGGCGGTTGCACTCCTTCTCTGTTTTGCACAAATCAACCTTCCGAAATTGCTCCGCAACGTCATTAAATTCTTAGCACCGGCGGCCTTCGGCGTTTACATTATACATATGCATCCGCAACTATGGAATCGGATCATCGTGGGACAATACGTGGAATACGCCGGCGAAAGCCCTTGGATGATGATTGTAAAGGTTTTGGCAACGGCAGTGGTTCTTTACGTTCTTTTGTCTGTTGTTGATCTGATCCGGCACTATTCGTTCCGATTGCTGAAAATAAAGGATCGGCTGTCCCACCGGGAGACCCGCATCCGGGAGGAGGAGGAGGAGGAAAGAGCATGAAAAAGTTTTATGAAAAATATAAGGAAATTATCCTGTATTTCGTCTACGGGGCCTTTACGTCTTTGGTCAACGTCCTGTTATACGCGTTGTTCGTTTCAACTTTAGGCATTACCGCAAGCAACGCCATTGCATGGTTTGGGGCGGTGGTTTTTGCCTTCGTGACCAACAAGCTGTTTGTATTTAACCATCGGTCCTGGGAGTGGAAGTCCACGTTAAAGGAGGCTGGAACATTCTTGGGAGCACGGATTTTTTCCGGGATTCTGGAGATCGTATTGCCGACGGTCCTGTTTTACGTGGGGCTGGATCAAGCCTTGTTTGGGATTGAAGGGTTTTTAGCCAAAATTATCGTTACCGTCATCGTGGTGATACTGAATTACATACTCAGCAAGCGGATTGTCTTCCGCCAAAAGAGTTGATTTTTGCAAAGAACATCTTTATACAAAAAGCATCCCGAGGAACTGTGTCTTCGGGATGCCTATTTATGTATTATTTCGTTTCTTCGCGGAGGTAGGAAAACAATTCCTCAAACCCGCCCCCACGCCATCGGGAAATGTCTTCCTCCTTTTTATTGATTAAACAGTCCGTAAGAAGAAAGGTTTTCATTCCGAGGGTTTCGGCGATCATGTCTTCGCTTACATCGTTCCCCACCATCAGGACCTCCCGGGAATCGAAATTCAAGCGATCGAGGATTTCCTGATAATACCGGGGGTTGGGCTTACAGTAAGAGGAATTTTCGTACACGGTATAATATGCAAAATCGGCGATATCCAAACCGGCCCACCGAACGCGGCTCAGGGTGGCCACGGAAGGAAAAATCGGATTGGTTGCAAGAACGGGAATGAGCCCCAAATTTTTGACCAGCTCCACGGCCTTTGCTGCGTTGGGAGAAAATCCGCAGTCCTCCTGGACCTGCTGAAATTCCTTGGCGTAATAATCGTCGAGGACGTCCACGTGATTCAGAACCTCCGGACCGCAGACCGAAGAAAAAACCTGCCAAAATCGGGTTTCATTGGTGCAGGACCCGTCGTTTTTTATCATCGCCTCGGTCCCTGCCCAGATTCCTTGGACCAAGGCGTCGGGAGAATACCCCAAGGGCGACATTTTCTCACAAAGACGGCGGAAATACCCCTTAACAAAACGGTCCTGATCCATGGGAAGCAGAGTTCCGTCCAGGTCAAAAAATACGGCTTTTAGCGGCATAACTTAACTGATTTCCTTTCGAATTTTTAAAATTGATTAAATCCATTGAATTTCGCCAATACTGTTTCTTGCCGGGGTACATATTACCAAAAAGGCAGGAAGCAACATGAAAAAAATTCTGATTTTCCCGGCACTGGTTTGTCTCATTCTCAGCATCGCTTTTCTCGTCCCGAAATTTCTCGAAGCACGGGAAGAAAGCAAGGCTATGGAGCAGGTGATTCGCCTCCACGTCCGGGCCGCGGACGACAGCGAACAAGAACAAGCGTTAAAATTAAAGGTCCGGGACGGAATCCTGAATGCTACGGGCGATCTTTTGGCGGGATGCTCCGACAAGGGAGAAGCAAAAAAAATCATCGAGCAAAATCTGTATCAATTGGAAGAAGCGGGACAAACCGTCCTGCAGGAAGAGGGAAGCGGACATACCGTTTCCGTATCCTTAGAACGGGAATTCTTTGAATACCGGGAATACGACGGATTTTTCCTTCCCGAGGGAGAATACGATTCCCTGATTGTGAACGTAGGCCCGGGGGAAGGAAAGAATTGGTGGTGCGTCATCTTCCCTGCCGCCTGCTATATGGGTGCAGCAGAAATTGAAACCGATGCCGAACAGATGCCGTCGTGCTTTCGATTGGCGACAAATCGGGCGGAACAGGTAACGGTAAAATTCTGGTTTTGGGAAAAGATCAAGGAATGGTTTTCCTGAACAGGATCACAGGATACAAATTTCGTAGATTTCGTTGTTAAAAGGAAAATTCTTCGTAAGAAAACTGACCCGGCTTGGAATCGGCGACCTCCATGAGAATTTGGTAGAAATGGGCCGCCGCTTCAAAGGCCCTGACCACGTCGTGAATAAAGTCCCGGGTCTGCAAAATCTCATTGTCGTACCGCTTTGCAACCAGGTAAAAATTCTTATAGGAGTACCACTCCTCCAGGTCCTTGGGGGCACCCTCCTTCGGTCTTTTATAACGTTCCCCCTCAACGGTCAGACCGCCCTTTTGAGCCTCGTTTACGGCTTTTTTGAAATCCCCGGGGCAATCGGAGATATAATCCCGAAACTTACGCATGAAGGCCGGAGACATATCGGCGAAGGCCAAGCCGTATTGGAAATGATCAGGCATGACCTCAAAAAACAGCAGGGGAATATCCCACCGATCCAAGGCGGGCTTAAAGGAGATCCAAACGTTGTTGCGGTACAGGGATTTATCGTGAGTAAACCGGGTATCCCTGCGGGCCCGGGAAACACACCGACGGGGTTCCACGAGAATTTGCCCGTCGATCTTGCGGGCACACTCGCCCAATTCGTAAGTCAGTTCCCCGAAAGGCTCCTTCACCAGACGCTTATATTCTGCTTTGTGGGCCTCGTACCAAGGCTTACTGTTTCGCTCCCGCAGCTCCTTCATAAAGGACTGCATTTCGGCGGGAATTCCTTCAAACATGCGAATCATCACCTATATTACTTTTTTTACATTATATCATATTTTTCCTGAAAAGTCAAGAAAAATTCCAATATCATGGACATCCGAACCAAACATCGGATCCCCCACGAGGAAATTATCCTTATGGGGGATCTTGTGCAATTCAAATTAAAAATTATTCCGGATCCTCTGCAGGCTTCTCGGATTTTAGGGAGAAAGTGATGGACGATGCGAACTGATCCCCGTCGATGGAAATGGAGAATTCCGCACCCAGCTGTTCGGCAAAGGATTTTGCTATGGCAAGGCCCAATCCGCTGCCTTCCCCCGTTCGGGAGCAATCCCCTCGGACAAACTGTTCGGAGATTTCGTCGGCAGAGAAATTCATTTCGTAGGAAGAAGTGTTTTTCACCGTAACCGTTGCCCGATCCCCGGTCCGGGATAAAAGCACGAAAATACGGGTCCCGGACAGAGAATATTTCAACGCGTTATCCAACATATTTTGCAAGATGCGATAGATTTTGTTTCCGTTGGAATAAATGGGGGCGGTTCCCTGTCCCGAAAGACGGACGGTTTTCCCGGCAGCCGCGGCAGAATCGGAAAGATCGGCCACCAGCTGGCGGGCCAGCAGGAACAGGTCCAGATCTTCCATGGGAACCACCTCGGCCCCGCTGTTCGCCTTGGAAAGGGCAAATACGTCGGAGACCAAATGATTGAGCCGATTAGACTTTTGGGTCAGGATCTTTACGTAATCCCGAGCCTCTTCCGACAACTCCGCCTTGGAAAGCAGGTCCAGATAGCCGATAATGGAAGTCAGGGGCGTTCGCAGATCGTGGGAAACGTTGGTGATCAGGTTCACCCGGGAACGTTCGGCGGAGATCTGACTGCGTAAGGTCTGATCGAATCCGTCACCGACACTGCGTAACTGACCTTCGTACTCGGAAAAAACGTTATCCCCCGGAATATCTGCCCGGAAGGAGAGATTCCCCGACTGCAATTCCGTGATATGATCGAGAAGCCGATTCAGGGAACGGAGATCGTAATAGCATCCGAAGAGGTAAACCACCGCAACGGAAATCACCGCAAGCAACAGGATAATTTGCAACACGATCCAATACTGATTTACGGCCGTTGCAACGTAGCATGCCACAAGGATCGTCTCAACAACGAAGAAGAGAGCGGTGCGAATGGTAAAAATAACCGAATAGCGGTACCGGCGGAAGTAATGCTCTTCCACCCGGCGACGCATGGCCAAAAAGGGGCGGCTGCAAACCCACCACAAAAAGGAGCCGCAGACCAGGCGTCCTTCCTTCCCAAAGCGGATGAGGGAAACCACGGAAAGAAGCAAGGTAAGCACCAAAAAGGTAAACAACGCGGAATAGGCGAAATAGACCGACGTATCCCCGCCGAAATTAAACAAGGAAAACAAATTGCGGAACCATCGCAAAAAAGAGAGGTCTAAAATTTCAACCAGCCATATGACCGCCAAAACCCCCGCAAGGATAATAAGCTCCGTAAAAAACCGAGGTGCGTTGGCCGGCTTTGGAGTAATTTTCCCCCAGCTGACCGAGAGAATCATATAAATTACGGGAAGGGCGGCAACCGCAAGAAGAATAATGAACATCAACGCACGGTTTTTTGCCGTGGCCCAAACGGAATACTGCTCGTTGATCCACTGGGAGTCGGGCACAAGGATGGCCCCGGCATCGCAGGCAAAGACCGTAAGGGAAACGGTTTTCGTAAGATCGTAGGGACCCCAGGAATAATCTTCCCAGTAAGCAAAGCTGTCGGTCTGGGTATGGTTGGTATCCATCAGGTAGCAGTCTCCGTTTCGAAAAACCGTCAGAGCTTTGGCGTGGCTGAAGTCCACCCCTTCCAGCTGAGGAATGTCGGTGAGAACGGTGGTGTCTGCATAAAAATAGTAGTGAAAAGCACCGTCAACGGCACCTCCCTCCAGGTCCACCGACGAAACCTTTCGGCCGGAATAGACCTGTCGGGCCAAGGAGACCATTTCCTCCGAGGCGGCGGCCAGGCGTTGGTGATAGGATTCCGTATTTCGGAAGTCGGTGTAGGTGAAAATTTCACTCATTCCGGCGTTATCGTTGGCGTAGACGTAACACCAGGCCGCCCAAAACAACAGCACGGCACAGAGGACCAACGCAAGAACGCGAACCAATTTGGAACGTAAAAATGCCATAACCGCCCTCCTTTCTTTTTACGAGAAACTTTATTTTTCCAGCTTGTACCCGATTCCCCAAATCACCTTCAGGTACCGGGGCTCCTTCGGATCGATCTCAATTTTTTCCCGAATTCGGCGGATATGGACCGTGACGGTATTTTCCACCGCATGGGCGTCTTCCTTCCATACGGAACGGTAGATCTCTTCCGCAGAATAGACCTTTCCGGGGGAACGCATAAACAGTTCCATAATTCCCCATTCGGTAGAGGTAAGCTTTACAGGACGCTCGTCCACGTAGAATTCCCGGGAATCCAGATTCATCCGAAGGCTCCCCACAGAAAGACTGTTGGCCCCTTCGGAATCGGCAGAAGCTCCCAGGCGAAAATACCGACGCAGCTGGGATCCCACACGGGCAAGCAGCTCCATGGGATTATAGGGCTTTGCAATATAGTCGTCGGCCCCGACGTTCAATCCCAAAATTTTATCATTGTCCTCCGTACGGGCGGAAAGAATAATAATGGGAATATTTTTACTCTTCCGGATCTGCATTACGGCCGAAAGCCCGTCCACCCGGGGCATCATCAGATCCATCAGAATGAGATGAACTTTATTTTGGGACAGAACCTCCAAGGCCTCCAGTCCATCGTAGGCCTTGAGCACGCAATATCCTTCCAATTCCAACAATTTCGTAATAGCGGACACGATCTCGGGATCGTCGTCCACCACCAAGACCGTTGCATTCAGTTCGGGAGAATCCATTGTCGAACCCTTTCCCCGGAGAAACCGGAAATCAATGATGTATATTATATTATAGCATACCCCATCGGGAATGTCAAGTCAACCTCCGAGGAAGATTCCAAACCCATCAAGTACAAAAGCTTCAAAGAACAATTGGGCAAATTAAGTCAATACTGCGGAATTGCATCCGGGAAATTAAATCAAAACTGTGGAAGTGCATCCGGGAAATTAAGTCAAAAACAGGGGGACGGCGTCGGGTAAGAGGGTGGCGTGTTCCGCCAGGAAGGAACGGTCGAGGAAGCTGAGGTTTCCGTATTCCAGCATGGTCAGGGTCAACTCGTCAAAACGGACGGGAGAGGTATAGAATTCGTACCAAAGATAATATTTTTTGTTCCAACGGTAGATCTCGACACAGAGATCCGGGTCCCGGAGGAATACGCCGCGGCTGTCCAAAAGGCCGTCCAGATCAGGGAATTCAATGACCTGAGAATACACGCAACGCTCCTCTCCTTTCCCGGGAAGCGAAAAATAGAGCAACAATTCCCCCGCGGCGTTTTCCACTGCACGAACAGAGATGTTTCCCGTCCCGCTGATGCCCTCCCGCAGGCACACCAATATCGCCATTTGTTCGCAGAACCGGCGGGTCCGCAGGTCGGAAAAGGACATGGTTCCATAACGAATCCCAAAGGCGGACTGATCGGCGGAATTCAGAATAACGAGAATTTCACCCCGGGACGTTTTCTCCATTTGCACGGAAAATCCCTCCCTAAAAAGTCTTACTCCATTATATTTTCCCCACGGGATTTTTGACAATGACTTGACAAAGAAGAAAGAATATGTTATTATCATGTATAGAATAAGATAAAGGATCGAATCATGAAGATTTTAGCCATTGAAAGCTCCTGCGACGAAACCGCTGCCGCCTTGGTGGAGGATGGACGCAAGATTATAACAAGCGAAGTGGTCTCACAGATTCCCATTCACGAACGCTACGGCGGAGTGGTGCCGGAAATTGCATCGCGATGCCACATAGAAGCCATCGAGCCCTTAGTGGACCGGGCCTTGCGGGGCGAAATTCCCGACGCAATCGCCGTCACCTACGGTCCGGGGCTGATCGGGGCGTTGCTGGTAGGATTGAATTATGCAAAAAGCCTTGCCTTTACCTTGGGAGTTCCCTTGATTCCCGTACATCATCTGCGGGGACACGTTGCGTCAAACTATCTGTCTCATCCGGATCTGGAGCCTCCCTTTACGGCGTTGATCGCTTCGGGGGGACATAGCCATATCGTTTTGGTAAAATCCTATACGGATTATGAAATTCTTGGAAAAACCCGAGATGATGCGGCAGGAGAATCCTTTGACAAGTCCGCCCGGGTTCTGAATTTGGGGTATCCGGGAGGGCCGAAGATTCAAAAGGCCGCGGAGACGGGAAATCCCGATGCCATATCCTTTCCCCAGGTACATTTTAAGGACGCACCTTACGATTTCAGTTTTTCCGGGGTAAAAACCGCCGTTGTCAACTATGCCCACAAGGCAAAGCAACGGGGAGAAACCATCAACGCACCGGACCTTGCAGCGTCCTTTACCAAGGCGGTCTGTTCGGTTTTGACCCAAAAAAGCGTTCTTGCGGCCAAAAACACCACCGGGAGACTGGTTTTGTCCGGAGGCGTTTCGGCAAACCTTCATCTGCGACGGATGATGGAGGAAGAATGTAAGAAAAACAACATCGAACTGTATCTCCCCCGTCCGGAACTGTGCGGAGATAACGGGGCCATGATCGGGGCCCAGGGGTATTACGAATATTTGGCCGGAAATCTTGCAGGAACCGACCTGAACGCCTACGCCACCATGCCGGTGGATCATCCCATTTAAAATGTTCGAATTTTTGTTCGATAAAATGTTCGACAGATGTAAAAGATAGGACACAAAAAAGAGTTATAATGAATGAAGAACCGTTCACTATAACTCTTTTTGTTTTTGAGGACATACCATGGCAGGGACAAGAAAATATTGCTGTAATAAGTACGTAGAGCGAGTTATTGAGGAATATCCCCACGATAAATTCGAGAAAGCTATAAAGCGATTGAGCGAGATGCCCGCGTCCGATCCCAGAATTAACACCGACCGGATCTATCAGCGGATCATGTTTAACCGAGAGGCCGTGGAGGCGGCCATGAACCGGATCCTTTGGTATCCCAACGGAGAAAAGATTTTTGAATTGTTACAGATGACCTATTGGTCCAAGACCCATACGGAGGTAGAGGCGGCTTTGGAGCTGAACATCCTCCCCCAAGATGCAGAAAAGCTCCTTCGGACCTTCCGCATTATTCTATACGATGAATTGGGGCTGATCTTACCGTGATCACTTTGCGATTTCGATGCGATAAATGATCTTAGACACGTCCTCCGACGTTTCGCAATGGGTTTCAAAGCCAGAGCTTTTCATCAGATTTACGGTTCGGTTGATGGAATTCAGATAGAGACGCAGATCTCGGCAGAAGCCTTTGCAAAAATTGTCCTTTTTGGGGGATTTTTTTGGCTTTTCCACCTTTAGCTTTTCGATGTAGGCTTCCATTTGTGACACCCGGTACCCCCGGTCAACGGTGGTTTTCAGAACCTTGCGTCGCAGAGTTTCCCCCTCCACCGAGAGAAGGGCCCGGGCGTGACGCTCCGACAATCTTGCAGAAAGAATTTTTTCCCGTAAATAGGGGGACAGTTGGAGTAATCGCATTTTGTTTGCCACCGCGGACTGGCTTTTGCCTAATTTTTCCGCCAGCTGCTCCTGGGTCAACCCCAACAGTTCGGTGACGCGACGCATCCCCTCGGCTTCTTCAAAATAATTCAGATTTTTCCGTTGCAGGTTTTCCGACAGGGACAACAGGGCTGCCTCTCCCCTCCCCGAATCGGTAATAATGCAGGGCACCTTGTCCAAATCCAGGCGTTTGGCCGCAAGATAACGGCGGACGCCGGCCACGATTTCGTACTCCCCTTCCCCGCAATAGCGGACGGTAATGGGGTGAACGATGCCCAGCTGACGGATGTTTTCACACAGTCCGTCAAGGGTGGAAAGATCCACGTCGTGCCTTGTTTTTTCTCGGAATTTTAACGCGGACGTTGGGATCTCGCGATAAATTTTTCCTGTAAAACGATACATTTTTAAACCTCCTTGATGTTTTTTGTTGTGTGTGTCATGGGTACGCCGGGTTCGACGTAGAATTATTATACATCGGTCCTTTTGCAGATTTTAGCAAACGGTGCAACGGCGATTCCGCACCGTCCGAAGGACCTCGACATCGGATTCGGTTTTCGGCAAAAGATTCCCCCGAAGAAACGGTGACGGGGACGAAAGAGGCAGAGAAGATCCCGGAGGAAATCTTGACAAAGAACCGAAATTATGGTATACTGTCACAACGAAAGGAAGGTCGTGCCATGGTATCCTTACTATCCAGATGGTTTATCCCAAACAGAACCGACGTATCCGACCCCTCGGTACGGCAAAAATACGGCGTATTATGCGGAATTTTGGGGATTGCATTAAATTTACTTTTATTCGGGGGCAAGATCGTTTCCGGCCTGATTTCCGGCTCCATTGCCATTACGGCGGACGCCTTTAACAACCTGTCCGATGCGGGTTCGTCCCTGATTACACTGGTGGGATTTCGTTTGGCCGGGCAAAAGCCGGATCCTCAGCACCCCTTCGGACACGGACGGTTTGAATATATTTCGGGCCTTTTGGTTTCCATGCTTATCCTGCTGATGGGATTTGAATTGGGAAAATCCTCCGTGGAGAAGATTCTGAATCCTCAACCCGTTTCTTTCCATTGGCTCACGGGGGCGATCTTGATCATCTCCATTGCCATCAAAGTTTACATGGGCCTTTACAACCGTTCCGTAGGAAAGAAGATTCATTCCACGGCCATGATGGCCACCATGATTGATTCCCTGGGGGATGCCGTTGCAACGTCGGTGGTCTTGATTGCCACGGTAATCGGGCATTTTACCGGTTTTTTTATTGACGGATATTGCGGTCTTGCCGTTGCGGTAATGATCTTTATTGCCGGATTTCGCTCCGCAAAGGACACCATCTCTCCCCTGCTGGGGCAAGCGCCGGAGGCGGACTTCGTTCGGGCCATCGAGCAAACGGTTCTTTCCCATTCCGAGGTTGCGGGGATTCACGATCTGATCGTCAATGATTACGGTCCCGGCCGGAAGATCGTATCCCTTCACGCCGAGGTCCCGGCCGATGCAAATCTGTGGGAAGCCCACGACTTGATCGACAACATTGAGCAGGAAATCACGGCAAAATTGGGCTGCGTTGCGGTCATTCATATGGACCCGATCGTCACCGACGATGAGAGCATCACGGCTCTGCGGAAAGCCATTTCCGACGAGGTCAAGGACATCCATCCGGGCATTACGGTCCACGATTTCCGTGCGGTCCCCGGGCCAACCCATACCAACGTGATCTTTGATGCGGTATTACCCTTTGACAGTAACCTTTCGGAGACGGAAGCCCACGAAAAAATTACGTCCCTGGTTTCTCAGCGTCATGAGAACGTCCGGGCCGTGGTACAGATTGACCGCAGTTATACATAACAAGATTCCCTTCGAAGGAATGGAACCGCCCCAAGTAATTGGACCGTCCAATGGGGGCAATTCCGGATTCGAAGGGATTTTTTGCACGAAAATGGTAAATTTTCTTGAATTATATTGATTTTTAGACGAAAGTGCAGTATAATATATTGTTGTAAAAAAGTTTTAATGCACAGGAAGGAACCATTTCCATGATCCGCGAAGATTTAAGAAATATTGCTATTATTGCCCACGTTGACCACGGCAAGACCACCCTTGTAGACGAAATGCTAAAGCAAGGGG
Source organism: Eubacteriales bacterium (assembly GCA_045635765.1). Lineage (GTDB taxonomy): Bacteria > Bacillota > Clostridia > Oscillospirales > UBA644 > RGIG995. The sequence continues at coordinate 18,596 of JAZTWH010000066.1, forward strand.
GCGTTTTCCGGGAGAATCAGGAAGTCAACGACCGGGTAATGGACTCCAACGCCATTGAACGGGAGCGGGGTATTACGATTCTTGCAAAGAATACCGCCGTTAAATATAAAGATACCAAGATCAACATCGTTGACACCCGGGGCCACGCTGACTTCGGGGGTGAAGTGGAACGCATTTTAAAAATGGTCAACGGCGTTCTTTTGCTGGTAGATGCCTTTGAAGGCCCCATGCCCCAAACCCGGTTTGTCCTCCAAAAAGCATTGGAATTAGGACATAAAGTCATCGTTGTAGTAAACAAGGTAGACCGTCCCGACGCCCGTCCCACGGAAGTGGTAGACGAGGTTTTGGAGCTGTTGATGGACCTGGATGCAACGGACGAGCAGTTGGATTCCCCCGTAATCTTCGCCTCCGGGCGTACCGGCGTGGCGGGGCTTTCTCCCGACGGGGAAATGAAAGATTTCAAGCCCCTCTTAGATGCCATTGTAGATTATTTTGATCCTCCCCAAGGGGAAGAGGATGCACCCCTGCAAATGCTGGTTTCTTCCATTGACTACAACGAATACGTGGGCCGTATCGCCATCGGCCGGGTAGAGCGGGGCATCATGAAGATCAACCAGGACGTGGTTCTGTGCGATTTCCACGGTTCGAGACCCAATTCCAAGGCAAGAATCGTGTCAATGTATCAGTTTGAAGGATTGAACCGGGTCCCCTGCACCGAAGCAAAGCCGGGAGACGTTGTGTGCGTTTCGGGAATCGAAAGCGTAACTATCGGGGATACCCTCTGTACCTTGGATAAAGTGGAACCCTTGCCCTTCGTGAAGATTTCCGAGCCGACCATGGAGATGACCTTTATGGTCAACGACTCTCCGTTTGCCGGAAGAGAAGGAAAATACGTCACTTCCCGGAATCTTCGGGCCAGATTATATAAGGAGCTTCTGAAGGACGTTTCTCTCCGGGTAAGCGATACCGACTCCACCGAAGCCTTTAAAGTCTGTGGCCGAGGGGAAATGCATCTTTCCATTCTGATTGAAAATATGCGTCGGGAAGGGTTTGAATTCCAGGTCAGCACCCCGAAAGTATTGTACAAAGAAATTGACGGCGTTTTGTCCGAGCCCATGGAACGGCTGGTGGTGGACGTCCCTGCCGATTCCGTCGGTGCGGTTATGGAAAAAATGGGATACCGCAAAGGGGAATTGACCTCCATGACCCAAGTGGGGGACCGCACCCGGTTGGAATTCGTCGTTCCGGCCCGGGGATTGTTCGGGTATCGCAGTGAATTTATGACCGACACCCGAGGCGAAGGCATCATGAGTTCGATTTTTGATTCTTACGCTCCCTTCAAGGGAGATATTCCCCGCCGCCTGAACGGTTCTTTGGTAGCCTATGAAACGGGAGACACCACCAACTACGGAATGTTCTACTCCCAGGATTCTGGGGCCATGTTCATCGGTTCCGGCGTGGAGGTATACGGCGGAATGGTGGTAGGCGAAGCCAGCCGACAAAACGACATTGTGGTCAACGTCTGCAAAAAGAAGCACATGACCGCCATCCGCTCCGCGGGAAAGGACGAAGCCCTGCGATTGGTTCCTCCCCGAATCCTGAGCCTTGAACAGGCATTGGAATTCATTGCTGATGACGAATTGGTCGAGGTTACACCGAAAAACATTCGCTTGCGTAAACGCATTCTCGACCACTCGGTCCGGATGAAGAACTTTATGAAGAATAAGGCATAAATAATATCCCACACAGAAAGCTACATTCTGTGTGGGATATTTCTTACATCTTTGAAATCAGGTTACATTTTATATTCGAATACTCTTCCTCGGTAATTAATCCACCCTCCAACATTGTTTTCGCTTTTTTAATCTTTTCAAAGGGATCAGAATCAACAGCTTTTTCATAGGCTTTACACTCCTCGTTATCGTTCGTGATTAAAGCAACCTCCGGAATTTTCTGTTGACTCGTATGATTATTTTTGGCCATTACGTCATTCCAATCCGAATGAAAATCGGCTTCCGTGTATGCAAAATGTGCTTTTTCTAAAGAATCAATTGATTGGTTACTTTTTCTGAATCGAGATGTCCACCCTCCCATAAATCATCCTCGCCATAAAGATATGCAATTTCCTGAGCCATTCCCAAGGCCATACCGTAAAACTGTAATAAATCTGCCGGGATTGTCGCAATCATTGCAAAACCACCGGGAATCCCGGCAACAAAAGAAGCAAACGTTGAAGCAGAAGTCCTGGTAGTCAGAATCTTTTTTGCAATTCTCCTCAAGTCGCCTTTTGTATAGCCAGCTAAAACCGGCCCCCGTTGGATAATTTCCGTCATCTTTTCCGAAGATTCTCCTTCGAATTGTTTCCGTAAAAACAATTCCCGGTTCACTTTAACCCCAGGGACTTGAATTGCGTATGAAATTAGAGATTCCAACGAAACAGGTGCAGTTGTCTTTTTCAAATTTGCCATAAGTTCTTCTCCCTAAAATTGTTTTTTATATAATCTGAAATTTTCGCGAAAAAATGCACCGCCGAAGCGGTGCAAAATGAATTTGCCAATAGGAAGAAACGGTTTCAAATAAATTCTTGATAACCGCTAAAATTTGGCAAGAAAAAAACGGCAGACGGATTCGTCTGCCGTTTTCGATAATAAGAAAACATTTTGCACGGCTGTTTCCCATGGATGGATTTGCTTATTCCTCAGCCTGAGCCTTCATTTCTGCAAAGCAAGCACTGCAGTAAACGGGCTTATCTTCTCTGGGCTGGAAGGGAACCTTAGCTTCGCCGCCGCACTTCGCACAGGTGGTGGTGAAATATTCTCTCGCACCTCTGGAAGCGTTCTTGCGAGCGTCGCGGCATTCCTTGCAACGCTGGGGCTCGTTCTGGAAGCCCTTTTCAGCATAAAATTCCTGTTCGCCGGCGGTAAAAACGAAAGTTTTTCCGCAATCTTTACAGGTTAATTCCTTGTCTTCATACATTGTAAGATACCTCGCTTAAATAATTTTTCACCCAAGCCGGAATCGCACCGGCGAGCGTTCATCCTTTTCCACGGGAACGAAAAGAAACCCCTCTGAGGTCGCTAACCTGTTGTAACGAAAGAAATGCGACGGGATACCGTGTATATCCCACGGACTTTTCTCGTTACAGCCCTGTAAAATGGAGTGATCGCACCTACTATATTCGGGCGTATTTATTTCAATCGGGGAGATGATCCCTGATTTTTTTCTTGATCCGGGTCATTGCATTGTCGGCGGATTTGGGAGAGATCGACAGACGATGCGCAATCTCGGCACCGGTAAAACCGGAAAGATGCAGCTGAAGCACCTTTTTTTCCAAT
>JAZTWH010000067.1:0-28179 GCA_045635765.1 Eubacteriales bacterium
TTAGAATAAGGCTGTCTGTGACCGATGCGCTTGCGGTAAGTTTTCTTAGCTTTGTACTTGAAGATACGGATCTTCTTGCCTTTGCCGTTCTTTTCCAGCTTAGCTTCGACGACGGCACCGTCGACATAGGGAGTTCCGGCCTTGATCTCGCCGTTATCGGACACGAGCAGGACCTTGTCGAACTTCACGGTTTCACCGGCTTCAACATTCAGCTTTTCGATGAACAGAACGTCACCGACGGCAGCCTTGTACTGTTTTCCGCCTGTTTCAAACACTGCGTACATTTTCAGACCTCATTTTATTTAAGACTCGCTATGAAGGCAGGGAAGACCCTTTCGAAAGCCTTTTCTATGCGGCATTGGCTATTATAACATAAATCGGAAGGGATGTCAAGGGCGGCGGGTAAAAAAGTTATATTTGTCGGTTTTTTTTCACATTTTGATTTTTTCCGCCCCGGGGGACCGGGAATCTTTCCCGAAAAACGACGGACAAAATCCCCTTAAAATTTTCCAAAAGCTCCCGTTTTCGGAAAAAATTACCAAGGGAAAAAGAAAAAAACAGGGGGAGTTTATACACATTGTTCCGAATGAACGCGAACGGTGTCTATCGGTTTTCAGGAGTGTTCGACATCTTTCCCCTTGTGGTTTCTCTTGTATTTTGTTATAATTTGCTCGAAAACACACAACATAAGGAGAAAACACCATGGAAACTGAAAACAAAATCAAAATTCTGATTCTCGACAGTCAGACCGATGCCCGACTACAATGTCAAAACGTGTTAAAAAATTTCGGATTTCGCATTGTGGGAAGCGTCGGCGATGCGGATGCGGCTCTGGAAATCATGGCAATGCAGGCACCCCACGTGGTTCTGTTTGACGTGATGCTGGAGCAGTCCGACGGCCTTTCCTTCTTACGCCGGGCGTCCCAGATCGAATTTCCCCACAAGGTCCATTACATCTCCCTTTCGGCACTTTCCACCGTGTCCGTGATTCGAAATCTGGTGGCGTCGGGTGCCGATTACTGCATGGTCAAGCCGGTGGATTACGAAATTCTGAAGGAACGGATCCTGCAGCTGTACACCGAGGAACATTCCCAGAAGGATTCCGAATCGGGCGGAAAGGTCTTTAATCTTCCCGTCAGTCCGGCAGACCTGGAAAAGCAGGTCACTTCTATCATTCTCGAGGTAGGAATTCCGGCCCACGTGAAAGGCTATCAGTACGTCCGCAGGGCCATCCTTATGGCAATTACCGACCCGGACGTCATTAACGGAGTGACCAAGATCATCTATCCCACCATTGCAAAGGAATTTAAGACCACGGCCTCCCGAGTGGAACGGGCCATACGCCATGCCATTGAGGTTGCGTGGGATCGGGGCAACGTGGAGACTCTGACGTCCCTCTTCGGGTATTCGGTCAGCGGAACGCGAGGCAAGCCCACCAACTCGGAGTTTATCGCCATGATCGCCGATCGGCTCCGGCTGGAAAACCGTCCTGCGTCCCGGAACGAGGTCACGGTTCACTTCTAAACCGAATACGAAACAAGCCAAATCGGACTTCCCTGCACGGAGGTCCGATTCTTGTTTTACGGATTATATGTTATCATATATCGTCTATTTTGTCAAAGGGAATAGGCTATAATTAGTCTATAAGTTACAAATATTTTTCATTTAAGGAGGGCTTATGGACACTCGTACTATCGTAAAAAATCGAATTTTGCAGCTTTGTGGCGAAAAGAACTTTACCATAAATCATTTAGCCATGGAATCCGCCGTTCCTCCTTTTACCTTGAAGAGTATCTTATATGGAAACAGCCTGAACCCGGGCATCGTCACCATCAAAATGTTGTGCGACGGTTTTGGCATTTCCCTCACGGAGTTTTTCGACACCCCGGAATTCCGCAACCTGGAATAGGAAATCAAATAACGGAAAAAAAGCGAGAGGTTTTTCCTCTCGCTTCCATATTTTATTGAGAATCTTGGTTTTGGGCGGTGTCTTCCGATTCCACGTAGACGTAAACGTGCTGGATGAGGTTAATGCCGTCTTCTACGGTCCCCGATTCTTTGACGGAGGTGAGCAAATAATTGCCCTCCGGGCCTTCAAAGGTTTTCTCCGAACGGAGAAGATTCGCTTCCAAAGTGACGGTCCCACCGGAGACGGTGGCATGGTAGGCGGGGAGAGAATCCAAAATACACCCGTAGACGGCAATCTTTCCTTGGTCTTTTTCCTGGATGGTGGTGATGAAGGGGGTTGTGAGAACCCCTGCCCGAAGCTCGACGGTACCCTTTTGGGCAGAAATGAGATTCCCCAAAAGGGAAGTCCCGCCGCCAATCATTCCCTGCAGGGTGATTTTCCCGGACATTTCTTCTCCTCCCTCCAAAAACAGGGTGCTCCCTCCTTGACCCGCTTCGGAGAAGCCTACGGCGGTGAGCAGGGCGTTGCCCGTGTGATTGCCCCGGATTCCTACGGACGGTCCCCGGAGGGTGAACAGGGTGGCGGAAAGGTCGGTAGCCCCAATCAATTCCAAGCCGCAGGCCAATTTAATGCCCTGAAATTCCGACAGGGTAACGGAAGAATTCTCCAGCCGGATGCCGGTGGTTCCGTAGGAGCCGGAGGGGTCGGAGATTGTTACGTTATGTAGGGTGGTGTCCTTCATATTTTGCAAAAAAATTCCCGTTTCGGTCACTTTTGCCGTAACCTGTTCAATGAGGGCGTTTTTGGCTGAGGTGAGCCAGATGCCCCGGCTGGCCGACAGGGAAACGTTCCAAATGCGGACGTCGGGGTAGAGGGAGGACACGGCGTAGGTGTCCACAGACTCCGGGAGGATAGAGCCTTGCCGTACCTCCAGATTTTCCACGGAGGCTCCCGGCTGGAGTTCAATTAAGGAGAGCTTCGTATTTTTCTGCAACTCAAAATTTAATAGGGTGGCGTAGGTTCCGGAATGGCCCACGCCCACCAGTCGGACCGACTCGGGGACGGTGATGGTGGATTTAAATTTGTAGGTCCCTTCGGGGAGAAATACGGTGCCCTTTGCCTTCGCCGCCGCCTCAAGGGCTTCGTTGAGGGCCGAGGTGTTGTCCTCCGATTCGGGGGAAGCTCCGTAGTCCAAAGCGTTGATGACGGGGGCCCCGGTAAAGGTCCTTTGGCTGTTTTTCAAGGCTGTCACCCTTTGGGATTGGGTGGCTTTTGCGGTGCCCTCGGGGATGGAAAAGAGCAGTTGGGAGGATTCTTCGATGGTCTGCGCGTCGTAGAGAAGGCCGAAGGCGTTTTGGCCCAAGGAGGCCTTTTCGTTGTCGGTCTTAAAGGTGGGTGCGACGGCCAAAAAGGTGTCCGATTCCATCTCGAAGCAGACGTTCCACCAGGTGCCGAAGTTGCAGTGATAAAAGGATACGAAGGAATTGTTTTGAGCCTTGACCACCGTCTTGGGCAGTCCCGCAAAGGTGCAGGCGGAAAACAGAACGGGAGCATCGGCCTGTGGCCCAATCTCCACGGTGTTGGCTCCGGCTTCGTTGTTGGGCCGCAGGGTGCTATCTATAAAGCAGATGCCCGATTTTGGCAGGGACTGAAGGTATACCGGCCGTTCGGTGAAGGACACGGAGACTTCCTTTCCCAAAAGGATTCCGTCCCGGTCTCGGGGAACGTTAAATAGAATCCCCACGGCGGCCCCTTCCGTCGAAATGCGGTTCAGGGTCACGTCGGTGACCTTCTCCAGGATGATTCCGTGCATCCGTTGGTGCAAATATCCGGTCAGTGCCGCATATCCCTTTCCGTCAGAGAAGACGGCGGGGGCGTAGTTCAGCCAATAGGTGGGGGAGATTTGGCAATCCTCCACCGTCACGGTATCGCTGTTGTCCGTGACCAGAATTCCGTAGTCCAAAGGGGAAATCCAGAGGGAGCGGAGGTCCGCTTTCCCGTCCCCCGTGACGCAAATTCCGTGATAAGAATTGAGGAGCGTAATCTGATGCAACGCGGCGTTGCCCGTACAGTAGACGGAGGCCGGGTACTCGATAATCTCATCGGGAGACTGCTTCTCATAATAGACGGTAATGCCCATCAGGGAAGCCCCGCTTGCCAGGGTGATAAAGGGGGATTCTCTCAGTTCCTCATTGTCTGCCACCAGCAAAACGGTGTTGGCTCCGTCGGCAATTTTGGAGTTGGGTGCGGAGAAATCTCCCCGCAGGGTGACGTTCGCCGGAATGGTCAAGGGCTCCGTAATCCGGTAGATGCCCTGGGGTAAATACACCGTTCCTCCGTGCTCCGCCGCATCCTCCAGGCACCCCTTGAGGGCGGAGGTGTCGTTATTGACACCGTCCCCCTTTGCCCCCAACAGGGTGGGGAAATAATTGGCCCCAAAGTATTCGTCATTGGACTGGTCAGCCCGCAACAGCATGGAAACCCCGTTCTTCGCACCGTCTAAGGGATTGCGAAGAGTGGAGGTGTTCAGGGTGGGGTCCGGCTGGTTTACACCCAAGGCCAAAACCAGAGCGAACAGCATACAAAGCAGCGTCAGCCCGGCCCCTGCCATCAGGGCGATAAAGGTCTGCGTTGAGAATCGTTTTTTCATAAAAACTCCTCGTGAAACCAATTTGTCGCAAGCCACAGGGAGGCTCCTTTTTTTCGGAAGGTGGAAAACAAATGCTCCAAAATTTCCTTTGCGGGAGCTTTTCCCACGGTGACAAGTGGATGATTAAGCAGAATAATATCGTTCTTTTCCGTATGATGGAAAATTTCCGCCAGGGCCGCGATTTCCTGTTCTACGGTCTTCCCCGTAGAATCGTAAACGACTACCCTCTCTTCGGGGCAAAAGACGCAGTCTTTTGCCAGCACCGGCAACCCGGCGACGGCAAAAATCTGAGCCCGGGCAAGAATCCGAAGCACTTGCGTGCCCCATTCCCCTTCGTAAATATGCCGGGAACGGCCCGTGCAGCTGAAAGGCGTCACGGCCACCCCGGACGACTCCCGCAGGCCCTTCGGACCTCCCCGGTCCCCCGGGTGGTCCTCCCGGTCTTTTAGAGTTTCCGAGTCTCCCAGGTCCTCCGAGTCTTTCATGGGGCCCGGGGCTTTTTGGCTTCTCGGGCCCTCCAGGTCTTTTATGGGGCCCGGGGCTTTTTGGCTTCTTAGGTTCCCCGAGTCTTTCATGGGGCCCGGGGCTTTTTGGCTTCTCGGGCCCTCCAGGTCTTTTATGGGGCCCAGGTCTTTTAGGTCTCTCAGGTCGGTTCCTGCGGGGCCGTGGTCTGCGATGGGAGAAGGGAACAGCCAGGGGAATCCCTTTTCCTCGGCCTGCTCGGTGAGGGCCAGGGCAAAATGGTAAAAGGTCAGTCCTTCCTTCAGGGGAAGAAAGGCGTCCCGGATGGTGCGGGTCAGGGCCCGGAAGGTGTCCGCAAGACGGCAAATGGCCCGGGTGGTCAATTCCGGCACGCCGTCTTTGGGCAGGTCCGTGGAAAAATTATCCCGCTGGGGCGGGTACTTTTTCAAAAATTTCCCGTCGTCTCTCCCCAAATACCGCAGGTCGGGAGCAGTTACGGCTCCCGTATCGTCGGAGTGAAGGTGCAATACCGCCCGGAGGGATTCGGGCTTCAGCAGGGGATAATTCCCAATCTGCTCGGTCAAGTCCTTCCCCCAAGGAGAGGCGGCATGGAGTCTCAAATATTCGGAAAAGGCAAACAGTCCGCCGGAGGAGGGAACCTCCCGGCTTATTTCCTGGGAGGCCCGTCGCAAAAAATTCAGATGCTCCATGAGGCTTACGGTGTTTTCTTTCAGTGCTGCCAGGGCCTGTTCCAGGGTCATTTCGGCCGTGGGGGAAATTTCCCGTTGTGCCGTTTCAAACAATCCTTCCCATTTTCGGCAGACCGTTTCGCATTTGGTCCAAAGGGAGGGCGTCTGCAGGAAATCCTCCAAAATTTCTTTTCGGTAAGCAATGTCTTTACGGGTGGTCCGGAGACTTAAAATTTGTTTCAACAAGGGCCGGACAGACTCGTCCGCAGGCAAAGGCTCCAAAAAATCCAGCGTTTCTTGGGAGTAGATTTGCTCCGGCTCTCTGTCCGGGTCTGCAAACAGCAGACTGAAGCGGGGACGGATGTCACTCATTGGTCAGCCTCCTTTTGGGGCGTCAGCCGGTGGCGTTGCAGTAATTCCTCCAGGGTCCGGTCGGTTCCGGCTTCCAGGAAGGTACAGGGGGGCAACCGGCCTCCCTCTGTATTTTTCTGCAAAACGGCCAGATTGCCCTTGCTGCAGATGCGTACCACGCTTCGACTGTTGCGTTCGGCAAGGCGGAGAAGCACTTCGCTGACGGCGGCCTCCTCCTGCCGGGGAAGCATGGCGTCGAATAGGTGGGAGCACAGGCACAGCCCGTCCTCATCCAAATTCTCCATGGACAAGCGTTCTCTTCGGTCGGTCTGCAAGGAGTTGACCGGGGCAACGGCCGCTTCCTCCGCAAAGACCAGACCCCCCGACGAGGCGGAAAGGTGGGCAAAGGCCACGGCGTTCAGATAGGGTTCCGAATCGGGTCCGCAGACGACGGTGATATGATTCAAGGGGGAGGCAACATAGTCAGCTTTTTGGGGCGTCCCATGGGCGGAGGGATAGGTCATCCCGGTGAGGGAGGAATAAAATCCCGGATTCCGAAAGGTGGGACGGCACAGGGCGTATCCGGCGGCCCGTCCTGCCTTGTACAGCTCATTGGCGGAAATAAAGTACAGAGCCTCCCGGCCGAGGCGAAGAATGTCTTCCGTCCCGGCGGCGGTGTACAGTTCTCCAAACTCGTTCAGGCGGCGGACCAGCTTGGGGTCGTTGCGAATCATTCCCGTCAGAACGGCTACCTCCACGTCCGTATAGGGACGGGGGGCTTGCTTGGGTTCCTCCGGCAAAACGCCGAATTCCGCCATCAGTCGGTTGGCCGAATTGCGGATTCCTTCCGGCGGGGCCGATTCTTTGGAAAGCCGGGCCGGTTCCCGGAGGTCGTTGGGATTCCCCACTGCCAAGGAAAAGCCGTAGGAAAAGCCCAAAGCCTCCAGAAGCTCCCGGGCCTTTATTTTTAATTCCTTGTATTCAAAACTTTCCCGATAATTACGGCAGAAGAGAAAGCACCGTTTCGCGGCGGCACTATCGGGAATCATTCGGTCCAGAGAGTCGCAGAATCGGTCAAATTCTTCTCCAAAGGCCTGAAAAGCCGTCACCAGCTGCAGTTTTTTTATCTCTTCCGACTCTGCGGCGTGGGAACGGTGTGGCTTGGGGATACTGAATTGCCCAAGGTCCCGGAAGATTTGCTCCAATTCCGGGGAAGAAACCAATTCCTCCGCCAGCTCCGCCCGGTAGGACAGCACCTCCGGCACGGGGCAAGCCAGAAATAAGTAGTGCAAAAGAACCTCCCTCTGCCGGTCATCAAAGGACGCTGACAGGGGAAGCTCTCCCCGAAAGCCCTCCCGGGGCAAGGGGTACTCGGGGTATTCTTTTCCGTCCGGGAAGCGAAGACTGATAAACATGGGGTCCCCTCACTGTCGTTTTGTATTCTTGTATTCTTGGATTTTATGTTTTCGGTTTTTGATTTATAGGGTGCCTACCGGGGGTGCAAGCTCGACGATGGTTTGGCACAATTGGTCGTAGCCGATACCGGCGGCCTTTGCTTCCTGGGGCAAAAGACTGTTGGGGGTCATGCCGGGCAGGGTGTTTGCTTCCAGACAATAGAAAATGTGTTCATCCTGTTCCAGAATAAAGTCAATGCGGCAGTAGGACCCCAATCGGAGGGTCCGGGCCACCTGCTGTGCCAAACGCTGAACCGTGTCTTGTTCCTCTTCCGTCAGGGGTGCCGGGCAGATTTCCTCCGTGGCTCCGGCCTGATATTTATTCTTATAGTCGTAAAACCCGGTTTTGGGAATAATTTCGATGGGAGGCAGGGCCTTCGAATTCAAAACGCCTACGGAAAATTCCCGGCCCGACAGTTTTCGTTCGATGAGAATCAGGTCTTCGTATTTTTTAGCTTCTTCCAATGCGGCCTTCAATTCTTCTTCCGAATGAACGATGGAGATGCCGACGCTGGAGCCGCAGGAACAGGGTTTGACCACGCAGGGAAGGGCAACGTCTCGGGGCAATTGTTCCCGTTTCAAATCAACGGTGACCCAATCGGCGGTGGGGATGCCGTCGGCCCGGAGCAATTTCTTCGTAATATCTTTGTCCATAGCCAAAACGCATCCCACGTGGGTGGAACCGGTGAAGGGGATGTTTTCCGCCTCCAGGATGGCTTGCATCTGCCCGTTTTCTCCCATGTCACCGTGGAGAGCCAGAAACACCAGGTCCCCGTGGCGGCAAAGGGTCAGTACGTTTTTCCCCACCAAGGAGCCGTTATACGCGTGCTTTTTCAATTCCTCCAGGTCCGGGGCAGTTTCCGGGATGCGGTAGGAATATTCCTCATCTCCCTGACTGCGGAACAACCGGTCCAGGGGGGTGCTTTCGGGAATGTCCAGCCCCAAAAAGGCGTCTACCAAAAGGACGCTGTGCCCGGAACGCATCAAAGAATTGGCAATCAGACTGCCGGAAGAAAGGGAAACGTCCCGTTCGGGGGAATATCCCCCTGCAAGAACCACGATTTTCATAGTAGGCTTCCTTCCTCTCTTATTTCAATTTTACAAAGCCGCAGGCGTCGCCGGATTTCACACGGGCGATTCCGTCTGCCGTAAAATCCCCCACGTCGGTCCATTTCATACCCGAAAGGTCGGTGCCGGATTTGTCGATGAACCCCCACTTGGTTCCGTCGCTGACTGCGGCGATTCCCTGGTGAAAGTCCATCCCGTCGGCGTATTGGGGGGGGATAACTTCTCTGCCTGCCGTGTCAATATAGCCGAAGGTCCAGCCCGTGGCCGTGGAAACTCCCACCCGGGCCATCTTCGATTCCGTAAAGGAATAGGCCTTTTCATACGTCTTTTCGGTAATTTGTTTCCCCGTAAGGTCCACGAAGGAGTAGCCCCGGTTCTTTTCTACCAGGGCACAGCCCGAGGAAAAAGCCTCCGCACGGTCCCAGACCGGCTGAATCACATAGGCCCCCGTCTTGTCGATAAACCCGTAGGGCTTGGTGTATTCCTCGCAGACGGCGGCCAGGCCTTCGGAGAAGGGGCCGGCATCGTACCACAGGAAATCCAGGACCTGTTTTCCCGTTGCGTCGATGTATCCCGTATTGATTCCCAGGGAGGAATCTCCGTAAAAGACGGGAATAAACCCTTCCGAGGCATCGGCCCGGACCCCGTAGACGAATTCGGTGACGGCGGCTCCCGTCCGGTCGATGAATCCGTACCGGGTGCCCTTCTTGACGCAGGCCACGCCGTCCCGGAAGGAGGAGGCTTCGCTGTAGACGGCCTCCGTAAGCTTTTTCCCTTCCTTGTCTATAAAGCCGTAATAATAACCGCTGGAATATACGGCAAATCCTTCGGAAAAGGCATAGGTGGAGTCAAAGGTAAAGGGAATGACCACCTTTCCGTTTTTGTCAACGTATCCCCATTTTCCGCTTCTCTGTACGGCCGCCAGTCCTTCGGAGAAGGGATAGGCTCCGTCGTATTGGGGCTCAATGACCAAGGCACCGTCGGTGTTGATGTATCCCCATTTTCCGTCCTTTTTGACGGCGGCAAGCCCTTCGGAAAAATCCTTTGCCCCTTCCCACTGTCCTTCCAGGGTATAAAGATATTCGTTGTCGACGGTTTTCAGACGGTCTTCCGACAAAAGAACTGCGGCCAGCACTCCTGACGCAATCAGAACCGCCGCCAAAACCAACCAGAAAATAATGCGTTTTTTCATGGGATGCTCCTTAAACACAATAATACATTATAATAATACCATATTTTTTGTGAAAAAGCAAGGGCATTTTTGCGGAAGAATGAAAAGATGGTATATTTCTCTCTTTCCGGGGAAGGATAGAAGGCAAAGATGCAAGAAGTTTACGAAAAAAGGAAGGGTACTTTCAATGTATGTAAAAATCAAAAAAACGACTCTCATCGTCTTTTCGGTTTTGGCGGCCTTGACCGTTTTCGGCCTTTGTGCCGGAATTATCGCGTTAAATACCATGCAAAAAAATCGCCAATCCCAATATGAGATGCAGGTTGCGGCCGGATGGCGTCAGTCGGTGGCGGAATTGGCCGGGGCGTTGTCCGCCCTGGAGACCGACCTGCAAAAGGGGTTGTATTCCTCGGGGAATTATCAGACGGTCTCGTGGGCAGCCCAGGTCTTTTCCGAAGCAGGGGCGGCGAGGACCGCTTTGGAGGCCCTTCCCGTTTACGAACTCCGGCTGGACGGCACCGAGACCTTTTTAAATCAGGTGGGGGAATATACTTTGGAGATGGCCCGCAAGCAGCTGCGGGGCGAAACCCTGAGTCAGGGGGAAGAACAGACCCTCAAGACCTTGGCCCTCCGGGCTCAGGAATTGGCCGATGAGGTCTTGATGATGTCAGAAAAAATTTCCGATGAGAACCCCGGTTACGAGCAGATGCAAAAAATGCTCTCGCCCTCGGAGCAGGGGGAGGACAAGACGGAATTTGAGTCCTTGGAAGATATTTTCTCAGGGGATTCTCCCCTGACCTACGACGGAAAGCACTCCGCCTGGCGGGAAACCAGAAGGTCCGATTGGCTGAAGACCCTGGACGAGGTGGAAAAGGCCCGGTTAAAGACCCTGGCTGCCACGTATCTATCCGTCGGGGAGGAATCCCTGACCGAGGAGAGCCGGTTTGATACCCCCTTCCCCTTCCGGGAATACCGCAACGGTGATACGGCGGTGGCCGTGACCGAGCAGGGCGGACTTCTCTACGGCTGGAACAAGCTCCGGCAGGTGGAAGAAAGTAAGCTGTCCGTGGAAGAAGCACTGACCTTCGGAGGCGAAGCCCTGGCGGAGCTGGGATACGAGCACATGGAGCCCGTCTCCTGGCAATCGGCGGAAAACACCCTGACGGCGGTGTACGTGTTCCGACAGGAGGGGGTATTGGTCTATTCCGACCGGGTCACCGTTACCATGGCCCTGGATAACGGAGAGATTCTTACCCTCAACGGCGTGGAATATCTTTTGGCCCATAATCCGGGTCGCAACCTGTCCACCTCCGTTTCCAAGGAGGAGGCAATGCAGGTGTTACGGCACGATTTGAAGGTAGAATCCGTCGACCTGGTCTCCGTGCCCGGAGGAGACGGTTCGGAGGAAGTCTGTTGGCAATTTACCGTCCACGATGATACGGAGACCCGGGTCTTGGTCTTCGTCAACGCAAACACCAAGGTGGAAGAGGAAATCCTCATTTTGGTGGAGGACGAGGACCGTCGAACGGCCGTCTGACGTAAAAGCGGTGCCGTTTCCTCATAGAATAAAGTGAAACGGGACAGTTCCTTTCAAAAGGAACTGTCCCGCTGATTATTTTTCCGGATGGATTTGGAATCCGTTCCCCAAGACCTCCGTGGCGTCGGAAACGATGAGAAAGGCGTTGGGGTCGGCATTTTTGACCGTTTGCTTGAGGTGGAACAGCTCGTAGCTTCGCACCACGACCAGAATGACGGTCCGGCCGGTTTTGGTGTATCCGCCCTCCGCGTCCCAAAGGGTCGCACCCCGGTTGACGTCCCGTAAGATTCCCTCCAGGACCTCTTGCTTTTTGTCGGTAATGATGCTGACGCTTTTGGCCCGTTCCATGCCGTTCAAGATGGTGTCAATGACGGTGGCCGAGAGCCATACGGTAATGGCGGAATAGAGAATGGACCACAGATCCCGGTAAATAATGGCCGAAAAAATCAATATGACTGCATCGGCGAATAAAATAACTTTCCCGTAACTGACCCCCCGGAACCATCCCTTAATGAGCTTTGCCAGAAGGTCGGTTCCACCCGTGGCCATTCCTCGGCTGAAAATAAGGCCCAGCCCCACGCCGGCCAAGACGCCTCCTGCCACGGCGGCCAAAAGCTTGTTCTCGGAAAACACGGGCAAAAACCCAACCCCGTCCAGCACCGCCGACATCACCACCGTGGCAAACAAGGTCTTGAAGAAGAATCCCCGCCCCAGCTTTCTCCAGGAAAGCAAAAACAGGGGCACGTTCATGACCAGGACCGAAAGCCCGATGGGGAAATGCCAAAGATAATTCAACACCGACCCGATGCCCGTAAGGCCTCCCACGGAAATTTGATTGGGGTCGATAAACATCCGCACGGCGGCGGCGTAAAGAAAGCTTCCCACCACCCCGAAAAGGATGTCCAAAGCCACGGATTTAATATTTAATTTTCCCTTCATTGCTCATCTCCTAAAAAAATCCCGACGTAGAACACCTATGTCGGGATTGCAGTAATAAAAATTATTTGCGGTGTGGAACACCTATGTCAAAATTGCGGTATAAAAATCGTTGGTCGATCCCTACGCCGGGATTGCGGTATAAAAAATATTTGCGACGGCGAAATTGTATGCCGTGAGTACAGTGATGAAAATTATTTGCGGCGGCGAAATTATACGCCGGGATTGCAGTAATAAAAATTGCTCATGGAGCTTGTTCCAAAGACGGCGTTTCGCGGGAGAGTGTCTCGTGGATCTTTTGAAATAATTCCTCCAACCGGGCGGTATTCCCGGTTAAGTACAGGTATCCGAAGAGGGTTTCCAGTCCCGTGGCTCGTTTGTATTGAATCACGTCGGAATTGCGGTGGCCTACGGCGTCGGAATTTCTTCCCCGCTTGAAGATAGCCTGCTCGGGTTCGGTCAGCAGGGGCAGAATCCCTTCCAGCCCGTTGCTTTGGGCTGTGGCGGATACGAATTGAAGGGCTTCCCGGTGCAACTGCCCGTTGGGACAGTTCTTTTTCAATACTAATGTTTCCCGGACCAAAAGCTCGTATACACCGTCCCCCAAATAGGCCAAGGTGAGGGGAGAATATTGCCTTGCCTGGGATTCGGGAATGGGATGATCGTTTTTCAACATCGGTTACAGTTCCCTCCGGTTTTCGATGGCCTTTGCCAAGGTCAGCTCATCGGCGTATTCCAAATCTCCGCCCACGGGCAACCCGAAGGCCAGGCGGGAGACCTTCAATTCCAGGGGCTTCAATAGTTTTGATAAATAAATGGCCGTCGCGTCTCCCTCTACCGTGGGATCGGTGGCAAGGATCACTTCCCGGATGGGGCGTTCCGCCACCCGGAGCAACAATTCCTTGATCTTCAGATCGGAAGGGCCGATGCCGTCCATGGGGGAGATGGCTCCGTGCAACACGTGGTAAAGCCCTTTGTATCCGTGGGTCTTTTCCACGGCCATCAGATCTGCCGGGGTCTGGACCACGCAGACGATGCTCTGGTCCCGGGAGGGGTCGGTGCAGATGGGGCACAGCTCCTGTTCGGTCAGATTCTGACAGTCCTTACAGTACCGAACCGATTCCTTGGCCCGAAGAATTGCGTCTGCAAAGGCCTTTGCATCCCGTTCCGGCATATTCAGCACGTGAAAGGCCAGCCGTTGGGCGGATTTTCCCCCAATGCCCGGCAGAGCCCGGAAATGCTCCGTCAGTTCTTCCAGCGAGTTAAAACGGTAGGTCATATCAGAACCCGGGGATGTTAGGCAAATTCAACCCGGCGGTCAATTTCCCCATTTCGTCGGCGTTGGTGCTTTCTACGGTCTCAATGGCTTGGTTTACGGCGGTGATCAACAGATCCTCCAGCATTTCCGGTTCTTCCTTTGCATCCTCCAGAAGGTTGGGGTCGATCTTGATCTCGAGAACCTCCTTGGTTCCCTTGATCTTTACCGTCACGGCACCGCCTCCGGCGGAAACGTCGTATTCCCGTTCGTTCAATTCCTCTTCCATTTTCGCGGAATTGGCTTGAAATTCCTGTAATTGCTTCATCATTTCTGCTTGAGAATTTTGTTTGGGGATGCGAACTTTCATGAGTGTTTCTCCTTAATCATCGTATTCGGGAATCTCTTCGTCTTCCTCAAAATCAAAGAGATTCTCTTTTTGCAAATAATTCATGGTGGCGTGGGGGATATATTTGTCGGCGGGGCAATGCTCGATTTTTACCGTATATCCCTCTTTCCGATTCTCGGTCAGGGCGGATTTGATCAGAGCCATACATTCGGGGGACTTAATCTCCCGGTAATCCTCCGCATCTTCGGCCAAAACAAGAATGTTCCGACCCTGATAGACGGCCGGGACTTCCTCCAAAAGGAATCCCAGAATCCGGTTTTCCCGGCTGACGGTATGGGCAATATCCCTCCAGGCGTCCAGAGGTTGCCATCCCTCCACAAAGGCATCGCCGGAAGTCTCTCCCCCTCCGGCGGAGGCGGAATTCGGGGATGCAGAAGCGAAATCAACGGCAGTCTTTTTTCCAGCGGTGGAGGCGGAAGACCTGAATGCGGACGCAAAATTATCGGTAGTCCTTTTCCCTTCTGTGGAGACGGAAGTCCGGGATGCGGAAGCAAAATCCGCGGAAGTGTCGTCGGTTTTTTGCGAGGCAAAAGATCCTTGAGTCGATGGATCATCTCCCTTCGGTTCAGGCCCCTCAGAGAAGGACGGCCAAGGACCTTCCGGCTCGTGATACTTGCCGGCCGAGGCCACGGAGGGGTCCGCAAAGGGATCCTCAAAGGCCGGAACCGCCCGTTTCGATGCGGAGGCCTGGGACGCGTGGGACTGGCCTATGGACGCGGTCCCGGGAGCCGGGGTGAGCTTTCCGGGGATGGTCTCCGGGACGGAAGTAAGTTCGTCGGAGAGAGTCTCCGGGACGGAAGCAAGTTCGTCGGAGAGAGTCTCCGGGGCGGGAGTAAGTTTCCCGGGAATCGTTTTCGAGACGGAAGTAAATTTGTCGGGGATGGTCTCCGGAGACGGAGGGACAGGGTTCGCCGGGGACGGCGACTGCTTTTTCAGGTCCTGCAGTTGTTGTTCCAGGGTTGCCAGCCGGGCTGCAAGGTCTTCGGAGGAGGGCTGAAGGTCGGGGCGGGCAAGGCGGAGCATACAGACCTCCGTATCGGCCCGTTTATCCAGACTTCGGGGCATCATGGCCACCGTTTCCTGCAAAATCCTCAGGGAATAGAGAATCCGTTCCGGGGGGAACCGATCTGCGATCTGGGACAGGGCCTTGGCATCGGCCTCGCTCTTTTCCAGCAGTGCGGCGGGATTTTTAGAGGAACGGAAGATCATCACGTCCTTCATGGTATCCATCATGGCGGTGCACAGACGTCCCAGGTCCGCCGAGGCGTTGTACATATCCTCCACTGCCCGGTACATGGCATCCGTGTTTCCGTCGGCGGCGGCGGTCAGAAGGGCGTAGATCCGTTGCTTGGGAAGGACTCCCAAAACCTTTTCCACCTGCTCGTAGGTTTCCAGGTCAATGACCTTGTCCAGGATCGAAAGGCCGTCCCGGGAGGAGCCGTCCGCCAATTCCGCAACCAGATCCAGGGCGTTTTCATCCAGGGATTTACCCTCTTTTTCCAAGACGCGGCGGAATTGTTCCATCAGGGTCTTTTTGGGTAACCGCAAAAAATCAAATCGCTGGCACCGGGAAAGAATGGTCGCCGGCACCTTGTGGATTTCGGTGGTTGCCAATATAAAAATGGCGTGGGAAGGGGGTTCCTCCAGGGTTTTGAGTAGGGCGTTAAAGGCTCCTGCCGAGAGCATATGGACTTCGTCGATAATGTATACTTTATATTTTGCCGCGGTGGGTGCGTACACCACTTCCTCCCGGATCTGGCGGATATTCTCCACCCCGTTGTTGGATGCGGCGTCGATTTCCTCCACGTCGTACAGAGTGCCCTCCAAAAGGCCCTTGCAAATGGCACATTCGTTACAGGGGTCTCCGTTCTTTGATTCGGGGCAGTTGACGGCCCGGGCCAAAATCTTGGCACAGGTGGTTTTCCCCGTCCCCCGGGTTCCCGTAAACAGGTAGGCGTGGGAAATCTGTCCCGAGGCCACCTGACGGCGAAGGGTTTCGGTGATGGCGTCCTGTCCCAATACGTCTCCGAAGGACAAGGGGCGATATTTTCGGTACAGTGCGTAGTGCATAGATTATCCTCCGGGCAAAAATTTTCGGCTTCTAAAAAAAGAGAACGGGTTACTTGCTGTGCACTCCGCCGATTGCTTAATGCTGCTCAGTTTCCTGCCTGACATGGTTCACAAGGCAAAGTCACGCAAGACCCGTTCGCCCTTTATTATACTATAAATAAAATAAAATATCAAGGGGTTTCGGAAATATTTCGATTTTTGTACGAAATTCTCTTTACATTTTCCCAAAAGTATGGTAAAATAAGGACAAGAATCCATGGGACGGAGGTTTTTAAATGCGATTGGACGCCGCGTGTGCCCTGGCCACGGGAAAAGGGCGGAAAGAATGTCGGGAGACCATCCGAAAGGGCCTTGTGACGGTGGACGGAATTCCCGTAAAAAAAGCCGATCAATGGGTGACGGAGACCAATACTCTTTGCTTTTGCGGAGAGGAGCTGGACCTTCGGGAGCATCTTTATTTTATGCTCCACAAGCCGGCGGGAACCGTTTGTACCACCGAGGACGTGGACGACGGGGTGCTGAAATTGTTCCCGGAGAAATACCGCAAACGGCTCTTTTGTGTGGGAAGACTGGATAAAGATACCACGGGGCTGCTGCTTCTGACCGACGACGGGGAATTTGACCACCGGCTCATGTCCCCCAAGCACCACGTGGAAAAAGGATACGCCGTTTCCCTTGCCGTTCCCCTGTCCGAGGAAGACGTTGCATCCCTGGAGGCCGGAATGACTTTGGAAAACGGGGAAAAGACTCTGCCCTGCCGGGTGGAACGCCGGACCGACACCCAATGCCGTATCTTTCTCAAGGAAGGAAAATATCATCAGGTTAAGCGGATGTTTGCCGCAGCCTCCAACCGGGTGATCGGACTGCACCGCTTTTCTTTGGGCGGGCTTCTTCTGGACTCCTCCCTTCCGCCGGGGCAATTCCGGGAATTGACCGAGGTGGAAATAAATATTTTAAAAAATCATTGACATTCCTCAAAGAATATGCTATACTGATTTCATTCCATGACCGACGAAAAGGAGGATTTTTTATGAACAGACAATTTGCTCACTGTTATCAGATCCGTTTGGACACCATGCAGGACTGCACCGATTTCGTGGCCGCCGTCACCAAATGCCAGGGAAAGGTGTACCTGATGGATGCCAGCAACGAATTCCGCATCGACAGTAAGAGCCAGCTGGGCGTTATGATGGCCACCGCCGAATGGTCCGAATTGTACGCAGTTTCCGATGAAGAAATTGCCGGTCTGATTTCCAAGTTCATCATTTGACCGAATTTTCCCGCCATTCCGTCGATGAGATCGCCGAGGGCTGGAAATTCAACCTTTGGCCGAATCTGTCAGCCTTTCCGACGATGAGGACGGCGTGGCCTGGGAATTTCGTGCTGTCGATGAGGACAGCGTGGCTTGGAAATGCCATGCCGACGATGAGATGGCCAGCCTCATTTCCAAGGGATCATTTGATTAGAGGGATATGCCGATGGAGAAATCCGTCGGCTTTTTTTTGTAAAGTTTCGCTCCCTTCCGTGATATATTGGTATCAGGAAAGGAGCGATGTTTTATGGTGACAGGACAGGAGATTTTGATTCGGGGAATTACGGGGGAGGTATTGTTCGGACGGCGGCCTCCCAATTACGGGGGCGTTTCCGCTGAAATTACGGAGGAGGAACGGGGGTTTTTCCTCCGGGCCTACGGAGTGGCGGGGGAGATGGCTCCCACGGCGGAGGTGTTGTGCTGTGCCGGAAAATATCTTTGGGATCAGGGGGTCCGGGAGTGTCCCTTGGTTTTGCACGGGAGAGACTCCGAAAGGGAGCATTTGATTCTTTCTTCTACCTGCCGGGATTCGGTCACCGCGGTGACGGCCGGGGTGGACCGGGGAGATTTTTTGTCGAAAAATATTCCCTTGCGGTTCGAAAAGCCCTTGATCAACGATCCGGTTTCCTTGCCCGGAGACGCCCCATTTCGTTTGACGGCCCTCCATTTTCAAGCTCCTTACGCCGTAATTTTTGTGGATACGGTGGGGGACTGTGCTGTGATTTCCCGGGCTCGGGAGATTTCTTCCATGAATCTGTTTCCCCGGGGGGCAGAGGTCCTTTTCGTATATGCTCGGGGAGAAAAGGAGTTGCATGTCCGGGCGGTCCACAGGGATGGAAGCACGGAAGTGCGGGGCAACGACGTGTGTGCCGCGTTGGCGGCGGCGGTGGCGGCAGGACGGTGCTTGCCCGATCGGGCCGTGACGGTACCCTTGCCCAAGGGAGATCTGAGGGCCGTCTGCACCAAGGAATGGGATTTATTTTTAACCATGCCGATGATTTCCTGACGCTTTTGTAAATAGGGTTTAAAGCGGTTCCGTGGCTTCTTTGCTCTTCTGAGAATAGGGTTTAAAACGGTCCCCATGGTTTCTTTGCTTTTTTGAGGGCAGGGTTTTTGACCAAAGCTATGGTTTTTGACTTTTCTTGGAATAGGCTTTTAGGCCAATCCTGTGACTTTTGACGTTTCTTGGAATAGGCTTTTAGGCCAATCCTGTGGCTTTTAACTTTTTTGGGGGAATGGGATTAGTTTTTGATCCTCTCTACGGTTGACTTTTTTTGCGGAATGTGATACAATAGGAGCACGAAAACACAGGAGAATAAACTATGGATTTCAATCAGCCGGGGAAGGTGTTCCTTGCCCCGTTGGCAGGAGTGACCGACCGGGCCTTCCGGGAAATTTGCCGGGAACAGGGTGCCGACGGTGTCTGCACCGAAATGGTCAGCGCCAAGGGGATATGGTATCGGGATAAAAAGACCGCGGATCTTTTGTTCTTCGGCCCCAAGGAAGAGCCCTGCGGCATACAGCTGTTTGGCTCGGAGCCGGAGATCGTGGCCCATGGCGTGGAGCACGCCTTGACCTATCGCCCTGCCTGGGTGGATTTGAATATGGGATGCCCCGTGCCGAAGATCGTCAAAAATGGCGACGGAAGTGCTTTGATGAAGGACCTTGTCAAAGCGGAATCGGTGCTCCGGGCCGCCGTGAAGGCATCGGGAGATACGCCCCTGACGGTAAAATTTCGCCTGGGGTTCGAGGATGATATTTCGGTGGAGTTTGCCCGGATGTGCCAATCCGCCGGGGCGACGGCAATTTGCCTTCATGCCCGGACCCGTTCTCAAATGTATTCCGGGAAAGCCCATTGGCACGCCATCGGCCGGGTAAAGAATTCCGTTCAGATCCCGGTCATCGGCAACGGGGATATTTTTAGTCCCGAGGACGCCCTCAAAATGTTTGAAACCACCGGATGCGACCACGTGATGGTGGCCCGAGGGGCCCTGGGAAATCCCTTTTTGTTTGCCCAGATCAAGGATTTAAAGAACTCCGGCTCTTATGAAGTCCCCACGGCCCGCCAGCGGCTGCAAATGGCTCGGCGGATCGGGGAAAAGATGTTTGAGTATAAGCCGGAGGTCCTGGCCGCCGCCGAGGCGAAAAAGCAGGTGGTTTGGTGCATGAAGGGATTGAGGGACAATGCAAAATACAAGAACCGAATTTTTGCTTCCCGATCGGGGGAGGAATTGTTTGGGATTCTTTCGGAATATGAAGCACAGGTCGGGGAAGAGCAATGAACAAAATTACTCACGTTATCTTTGATTTCGACGGCACGTTGGCCGATTCTCAATGGTTTTGGACTCAGGTGTATCTGCATATCCTCCGGGGTCGAGGCCTTGCAGTGGCAGAGGAGGATTTTGAGCGTTTCAAAACCACGCCCTTCCAATTCCGCTGGGGGTATCTTAAAGAGAAGTACGGGCTATCCGACGACGAACGGCCGACCTTTGAAGAGGTCATGGAGTATGTGGACCGCTTCTATCGGAAGGACCTTGCACTGAAACCTGGAGCCCGGGAATATTTGGACTTTTTAAAGAAGCAAGGATTGGTCCTTTCGATCTTTTCCGCTACCCGGGAATCGTCCGTGAGGCTGGGCCTTTCCCGTCTCGGAATCGACGAATATTTTGATTTCGTTCTTTCCGCTTGCGACGCGGGCTGCGGGAAGGACCATCCTCAAGCCTTTGCCTACTGTCTGGATAAATTGGGTGTCGCTCCCCGGCAGTGCATCATGGTGGAGGACGCGTTATACAGTATGAAAACCGCAAAGTCCGTCGGAATGACCGTCTACGCCGTGGCGGACCCCTGTTCTGCCCCGGAGGAAGAGGAGATCCGGGCCCTTGCAACCCGGTATGCGAAGCGGTCTCTCTATGAATTGGCAGAATAATTTTAAAACAGAAAGATCCGGCTTGTGGTTTCCCATGAGCCGGTTCTTTTCTGTCATTCTTCGTTTTTACAAATCGTCGACGTCCTGGATCGGGGTGTTCCCCTCTCGCGTTACGCCGGTGTAGCTACCGTCCACGTCGGACCGAATCCCGTCATCACGGGTTTTTCGGAAGGAACGGGCTAACGAAATGGGATCAATACGGTTGCGTGTCTCTTTCGACGACGCCGAAGAATTTTTTTTCTGTTCCATTCGTATCACCGAGTATAGTTTGTTCCGCCTAGGAATAAATATGAGTGGAAAATTTTTCATACAAAACGGGAAGCCCACGGCCAACAGCCCGGACTTTTTCCCTTTGCATTTGGAGCGTTCCCCGTTTTTTACTCATCCAAGCATTTTCTATTTGGGGCCGTGCCCGTCCTGAACGCCTAACCGAACATTTTTTGCGGTTATCCGTCTTGGTAGTTCAATCAAACACTTTTTTGCGGTTATCCGTCTTGGTGGTTCGACCAAACACTTTTTTGAGGCTATTCGTCCTGGAGGTTCAACCGCAGGGTCTGGAGGATTTTTTTCTCCTTTCGGGAGACCTGCACCTGGGTCATTCCCAGGGCTTCGGCGGTCTGTTGCTGGGTTCGGGAATAAAAGTACCGAAGGGTGATGATTCTTCGTTCCGGTGCTGAGAGTCGGGAGATTCCCTCTTTCAGGGCCAAGAGGTCGATTTTGTCCAGGGATTCCTGTTCTGGGACCGTGTCGGCCAGGGATAGACTGCCGTCCTCTCCCACCGGGGTTTCCAGGGAGATGGGACGGGAGGCTCCCTCCAATGCCTGAAGGATTTCTTCCCGGCTGAGTCCCGTTTCGGTACACAGCTCCGACAGGGTGGGAGATGCCCCGGTTTTTTGGGATAGTTCTGTTTCTGCCCGGCGGATGCGGATATAATTTTCCTTGATGGTTCGGCTGACCTTTACGGCTCCGTCATCCCGCAAAAAACGCCGGATTTCTCCCAATATTACAGGGACGGCATAGGTGGAAAAGCAAACGCCGCGGCTATCGTCGAAGTTTCGCACCGCCCGCAGTAATCCCATCATTCCCACTTGATACAGGTCGTCAAACTCCTGTCCGCTGGCTAAAAACCGGCCCGCAAGGGAGGTGACCAGCCGGGCGTGCCGACGGATCAGCAGGGCTTCCTCCTCGGAAGGCCCTCCCCCTTCTGCCGGGGGAAGGTCAAAGGTTTTTTCCTTCATCACGGCCGCCTATGTATTTATCCATGACTACGGTGGTCCCTTTTCCGGGGATAGAACGAACCCGGATTCGGTCGCTGAATCCCTGCATAATGGAGAACCCCATGCCCGCCCGGTCCTCATTGCCGGTGGTAAAGCACGGAGCCATGGCTTTGGGAATATCGGGGATTCCTTTTCCCCGGTCCCGGACGGAAATGCGGATTTTGTGATTTTCAAAAATCTGGACCTTCAGCCGCACCGTCCCCGGCTTGTCCGAATATCCGTGAACGATGCAGTTGGTTACCGCTTCCGAAACGATGGTTTTAATTTCTGCAATTTCCTGCAACGTGGGGTCCAACTGAGACAAAAAGGCCGCAGCTGTTACCCGAGCAAAGCTTTCGTTGACCGATCGGGCGTCAAAAACGAGGGTCATTTGATTTAATTCTTTCATATTATAGTATCATCCTTTCCGGTTTAGTATTTCCGGATCTTCGGCAAATTATTCCAAAATTCATTGAATGGCGACAAGTTTTTTCAAATCGGCCATTTCAAAGATATGACCGATATTGTTCGGCACGTGGACCAACTCCACCTCGCCCCCCAGGGATTTCATCAGACGATACCGCCCCAAAACCAACGCAATGCCGCTGCTGTCACAAAAGTCCACCTTGGAGAAGTCCAGAATCAGACAGATGGGAGTGTGCTTTCGAATGACATCGTCAATTTCG
This sequence comes from Eubacteriales bacterium, assembly GCA_045635765.1. Taxonomy (GTDB): domain Bacteria; phylum Bacillota; class Clostridia; order Oscillospirales; family UBA644; genus RGIG995. The sequence continues at coordinate 22,142 of JAZTWH010000067.1, forward strand.
GTCCGCAGTCCGGCCGTCGTGTGATGGTCGATCTCTCCTATTATAGATACCGTTAATATCCGTTCCTTTGCTTCGTATGTTATCATCGGTTTCACCTCTTCTCCATTGTAGTCCTTTTCCTTTTCGGATTCCGTCGAATGGGGGAGCCGTCTTTAGGTTTCACAAATAGTTCACAAATAACCCCTTGACAAGGAAAATAAAATCTGATATAATATAGCCAAGGATTAAGAATCATTCCTAAAAAATAGAAAATAAAAAAATTTACGGAGGTATTTGATGATGAAAAAATTTGTTTGCAGTGTTTGCGGTTATGTTCACGAAGGGGATGCGGCTCCCGAAAAATGCCCGGTATGCAAGGTTCCCGCCGATAAGTTCAAGGTAATGGAAGAAGGTGCCAAGTTGGCTGCGGAGCATGAATACGGAGTATACGGAAAAACCGTAAAGAACAACCCCGACATCAGCGAAGAGGATAAGAAATTCATCTTTGACCAGCTGATGGCAAACTTCAACGGCGAATGTGCCGAAGTCGGTATGTACTTGTGCATGGCCAGAATTGCCCATCGGGAAGGCTATCCCGAAGTAGGCCTCTACTGGGAAAAGGCCGCCTATGAAGAAGCAGAGCACGCTGCGAAATTCGCAGAGCTCCTGGGCGAGGACCTGGAACCCAACATGAAGGCCACCACCAAGGACAATCTGAAATGGAGAGTCGATTGCGAATACGGTGCCACCGCCGGCAAATTTGACCTTGCCTCCTGTGCCAAGAAGAACGGCCTGGACGCCATCCACGACACCGTCCACGAAATGGCCCGGGATGAAGCCCGCCACGGCCGCGGCCTGGAAGGTCTGCTCAACAGATACTTCAAATAAGCATAAATAAAGGGTTTGGAGAATTTCCAAACCCTTTATTTATGCAGTTTTCCAAGTTTTATATCATGAGGCCATTTCCTTAATGTTTCTCAATGTGTATCAAGTGCCTTACTGGGTAAAGTTAGGAAATGCTAGGGAAGATTCCCTTTTTAAAGGTTTTTTCCAATTAAAATAACACTTTTTTCCGGACTTGTCCCATGAAAAATAATAAAAGCGTAGAAATATCAAGGATTTTGCTATACTATGTGCTCTTTTTTGTAAAAAAACTTATTATTCTTTATAAAAATTTTCTTTTGATACTGTATTACTTCTGTTTTAGCTTCTTCATTTTTCTTTGCATATTGATATTGACCTATAAGATTCGGTACATTTATTTTATAATTTTCAAAAGCATATTCAACAGAGTACACATATCTAATGTCATAAAACTTGGTATGATACTTGGGAATAATAACAACATACTGAGTAGTTTTTTTACTTTTTTGTGTTAATTCTATGAACTTATTGATTTTTGTATGACTTAATGGTATAATAAAATTGGATTATTGTATTTCAATATAGCAAGGAGATTTCACATTTTGAAGTTTATGGACTTTTGTGCTGGCATAGGTGGGGGCAGATTAGGACTTGAAAAGAATAACCTTGAATGTGTAGCACATAGTGAAATAGATATGATACCCAATCATACATATAGAGTGTTTTTTGGAGAAGAAAAAAATTATGGAGATTTAATGTGTATAGATACCAATACTCTCCCAAATTTTGATATTCTAATAGGTGGTTTTCCTTGTCAAACATTTAGTATTGTGGGAAAAAGGGCAGGTTTTGAAGATAGCAGAGGGCAAATAATTTATGGTTTGATTAAAATATTAGTAGAAAAAGATATACCATATTTTATTTTAGAGAATGTAAAAGGGTTAGTTAATCATAATGAAGGAAAAACATTAAAGGTCATATTAGAAGAACTTTCTAATATTGGTTATTATGTTGATTATAAGGTCCTTAACTCAGAAAATTATGGTGTGCCACAGTTTAGAGAAAGAGTATATTTTGTTGGTATAAAAAAAGACTTATTGAAAAAACCTTTTGAGTTTCCAAAACCAACCGGAACTCCGGATATAAAAGACTACTTGATAGATACAGATAATGACATCTTAGATTTTAATAATTCTACTTGGCAGAAATACATAAACAACAAATATAATAAAGGTAAGTTTGATTTTGAAGAACTGTTAAAGGAAGATTATTTGGTATTAGATTGGAGGCAAAGCGATTTAAGATTGTATAGGGGCAAAACTCCAACATTAAGAACTGGTAGACATGGAATATTATATGTGAAGAATGGTAAGTTGAAAAAGTTGAGTGGTTATGAGGGTTTGCTCTTGCAAGGTTTTCCAAAAGAGTTGGCAGATAAGGCAAAAAGTGCAAAAATAAGTAGCAACAAATTATTGTCACAAGCAGGCAATGCTATGACAGTTTCAGTGATAAGTGCCATAGGAAAATCCCTTTTGGAATGTATATAGGGAGGGAGATAGAGAAAATGGAAGATTTAGTTTTAAGGGGTTCACAAACTGCCAAAAATGGTTTTAAAAATGAAAAGGAAATAGCAAATAAATTTAATCATTGGGAAACAGATGAAGATGCTAAACAATGGTTGATTATTATGCGGTATGATTTGAATGACATTGAATACGTAAAAGCGGTGGTTTTGAGTGGTTATAAAGCAGATATAAATGTTCAAGTTCAAATCAAATTGAAAAGTGCCATTGATACTGAAAACATACAAGTAAAACTGGTAAGTAATTTAAAAGGGTTTAATCAAGTTGATAAAAGATGGTTATCACACTATAAAGAACTCTGGAATATACCACATAATGTTTATGAAATATTAGAATATTTTACTGGAGAAAAACCACCATATAAAACAGATACAAAAGACGAGAGAAGAATGTTTTTAAATGAAATGGAGATTGAAAAACAAAATACTGTTATAGACTGGTTTAGACAAAATAAAACTTTAATATTAAGTGATATTATCAAAGGCAGAGGACAGTTTTCTGCCGAATGGGTTCTTGTTGCACAAAAAGTAGAAACAAATAGTAGGTGGGTACTGAAAAATATAAATGAAGTTTTACAGCATTATGCAGTTGGAGAAGTTAAAGTTTCTCCAAAAGGTAGTATCACATTAGGAAGTGTGTTGATACAAAGAAAAGGTGGAGACGGTGGCAGAGATACTGCAAAAATGTTGCAATTCAAGTTGGACCCAACAAGTTTGTTTGATACATAAAATTATATCACAAAAACAAGCAGTGTATGGTATGATAAAATCACAAAATAACTACTTGCTTATCGGTTCCAAAAATATTGACTTGAGAAATGAAAAATCTTTGGGGGAACTTAGAAAAATTTTAAAAAACCTATAAAACAAAGCGTTCAAGCACCTTTCTTGCGACTTTGCTCGCCACGGCCGCGGCCTGGAAGGTCTGCTCAACAGATACTTCAAATAAGCGAAAAACCGCATAAACGACGGATTTTTTAAGGCACCCGCCAACGGTGGGTGCCTTGCCACGCGATAGTCGCGTGGGTTTCTATATAAGAAATAACCGTTCCTCCCCATGGGGAGGAACGGTTATTTCTTAAGGTTCTAAATAAAACTCAATAATTTTCTTTTTTGATTTCGAAATAGGCCTTGGGGTGGTTGCAGACGGGGCAAAGCTCGGGGGCCTTTTTCCCTACCAGGATGTGGCCGCAGTTGGAGCATTGCCACATGGTGTCCCCTTCCCGGGAGAATACGAGGCCTTCTTCCACGTTGGCAAGAAGCTTGCGGTAGCGTTCTTCGTGTTCCTTTTCAATTTTTGCAACCCCTCGGAAAAGACGGGCGATATCCCCGAAGCCTTCTTCTTCCGCTTCCTCTGCCATCCGGGCATACATGTCGGTCCATTCGTACATTTCGCCGGCGGCGGCATCGGCCAGGTTCTCTTCCGTTCCGGGGATGGAGCCGTCGTGGAGAAGCTTGAACCAGATCTTAGCGTGTTCCTTTTCGTTTTTCGCCGTCTCTTCAAAGAGATTGCCGATTTGGACGTAGCCGTCCTTTTTGGCCTTGGAAGCGTAGTACAGATATTTGGTATGGGCCTGGGATTCTCCGGCAAAAGCATCTCTCAGGTTTTGTTCGGTCTTGGTGCCTTTTAGATCTTTCATAATAAATACCTCCGCTTTTTACTTGTACTATAGTATAAAACGCAATTGGGAAACTTATTCATTCTTTTTTCCACTCTTCGGGAGAAAGGGGGCGGTAGGCCGAGCAAAACTCCGCGTCGTCAAAGACGGCCGAAAGATCTGCTCCGGCGGCGAGACGCTCCTTTTGGGCCTTAGTCCGTTGCTTCATCCGGTATTCTAACCGGGATGCGGTTGCCCGGTCGGCACTCTCCCAGGCGGCACAAAGCTTGTCCGGGGGATGGGTCCGGGTGTATTTTGCACCCTTGGGATCACGGGAAAAATGCTCGTGCATCCGGCGGTTCAGATCTGCCGCAATGCCGGCATACAAGGATCCGTCCTTGCAACGCAAAAGATAGGTGTAATACATCTTGCCTTATAGAATTTTCAGATCCGCCAACAGCCATTGCCCGTTGGACAGACAGAAAGACAGGCGGTAGGAGGAGGGGTAAACATATTCTTGCTTCCCTCGGAAGACCACGTAATCAAATTTAATAGTTCCGGCAAAGGTGCTTTCGTCGGTGCGGACCACGTCAGAGATGGAAAGGTCCCGGAATTCGTATCCCGTGTGGGTGGTGTACCAGCCGTTGTAGAAGGTCCGAACCGATTCGTAAAAGGTGGTTCCCCGAAGCATTTTTGATTTCAGGCTTGCAAAGGAGGCGTCTTCCGAAATGAAGCGGGCGTACAGCTTGGAAAAATCGGTCATCAGAGCCTCAAAGGACTCTTGATCCTCCTGGGAAGGATAGGCAAACAGTTCCACCGTTCCGTCCTCGGAGACGGATTGACTGCAAGCCGATCCGTCGGGGGCAACGGCGGTGATTTCCGGATGGTAAAGATACCCCTCCAGGGTGTAAGTCGTCTTTGTGGGGACGGTGATAAACTGCTCTACGGCCGCAAAATCCTCATGAACGGAGGATTCTCCCGGTTCCGTCAAGGGAATCCCGTTGGCAGAAACCGAAATGAAGGAGGGAGCCGTTACGGTAAGGGGTTTGGCGTATTCCACCTGGGCGACTACCTTCCAATCCCGAGCCTGTCCTTCCACGGGAATCAGCCGGACCGACCCCAGGGCCGTATCTCCGGAATAGACCCGATAAAGCTTTTCTTCGGGAATATCACTCTGCCGTTCGGCAAAACGAAGGTCGGAAAAGTCCGAACCGAAGGTATCCTTGAGATATTGAATGTAGTCTTCTTTGGAGTTCTTTTCATCGAAGGGAAAATCCCCGACCCGGGCGGCCGTTTCATAATCCCCGGCGGCAAAAAGCCGGAAGTATTCGCTGATGGCTCCGATCTCTGATTTTGCTTCAAAGTCTGCCATGCTGTTCCACAGAGAATCTAAAATCCCCCAGACCGCAACGCCGCAGACCAACGCCAAGGACAGGAGAACCAATTTAAACCAATGCTTTCTCATCGGGCACCTCATTCCTTCCCGGATTCGGGCATCACGACGATGGCATCCGGGAGCTTTCGGGATCCGTAAAGGGAGGCGGATACGTTAAGAATCTCTCCGTTGAGCATCATCATGCTGGAGGAGCCGCCGTCCAGGTTGGCGGCATTGACCGCACCGTAATCCAGCATGATCTTGGCACAGTCCTTATAGGAAGCCCCCAGGCTGCTGGCCTGTCTTCCGTCAATGACCAACAGAAGCACGGCACCGTCGGCTCGCTGTCCGATTACCGTACGGGGATTCAGGCCACCTCCGTTCCCGGTAATGTCCACGGCGTTTCCGTTTACCACGAATACGGGACCAAAGGAAACCGCATCCCGCAATCCCCGGTCCAGAGCCTCTTGACCCGTCATCTTTCCGACTACCAAAACGTCATTCTGATCAAATCCGATGACTACGGAGGAGGCGGAACGGGAGCCGTAAAGTAATTTTGAGTCGTGAATCACGATGCCCAGGGGAGTGCCGCCGTTTCCGACGCCGCCAAGGTCCTCAAATCCTCCGGCGTTGATGGCCG
>JAZTWH010000068.1:0-13174 GCA_045635765.1 Eubacteriales bacterium
CTGCGGGAGCGGTATAACATCCCCAGCGGCGAGCGGTACGAGCTTTGCCGTTCGGTTCATGCCGAGGCCAACGCCATCATCGTTGCTCCTCGGGAGGAAATGATCGGCGCCACCCTGTATATGGTCTGCCGCGAGCCTTCCACGGGGGCCATCGTCCCCGGCACCAATTCCTGCTCCATGTGTAAGCGCCTGATTATCAACGCAGGCATCACCACCGTGGTGATTCGCGATACCATGGATGACTTCCGCGTCATCGACGTGGTCAAGGAATGGGTGGAAAACGACACCTCCCTGGATCTCCATTCCGGATATTGACCGCTCCCCCGGCCGCCACGTCCTTTCGTCCGCGACGCACCTTCGTCCGCGACACCCTCTCGGCCGCCGACGCCCTTTTTGTCCGCGACGGACCTTTCGGCCTTGACGGATCATTTGGGCAATTTTGAAATAAAAGAAAAGTTCTTCGTAGAAGAAAGTATTTTTTGATCGAATGAAATATAATAGAACCCCCGGTTAGGGGAATCAAAAAATAGAAGAAAAGAGGCGTTTTGATGATGAAAATAGGAAAAAGACTGACGTCTATGCTCGTTGTTTTTCTGATGATCCTTTCTCTGGTGGCGTGTGCCGGTGGCGGAGGGGCGTCGGACGTGGGCGGAAGCTCGGTCGGCGGCTCTGAATCCGGCTCTGAATCCGGCTCCGGATCCGGCGGTTCCGATCAATTTGTTATGCCGGAACGGCCCGTGGATGAAACGGCCGGGAAAACCTACATCATCATCCAGCACTCCGATGTGGGGGATCCCTTCGGATATGCTCAGAATTCCAAGATCGGCCAGCAGATCGCAGGTCGGATCGAAGAGATCGAGGAAATTTACGGTTGTACCGTTGATTTTTCCCGGATTCCCTACGGAAACGATTACGTTACTCAGGTTCAGGCGTTGCAGTATGGGGAAGGCGGCGGAGATCTTGCTTTTGCCGACGAGAATGCCAAGCTCCGTCTCACGCTGGGGACCGGCGGTCAGGATTCCCTGATGGTGGATCTTTTGACCGTGGACCATATTATCAATTTTTGGAATGCCGGAAAATGGGGAGACATTACCGCCCGGGAGGCCATGATGGCCGGCGGAACCTTCTACGGTGTATCTCCCGCCCTGTGGGCTCACTGTACGCCCTTGCCCCATTATCAGGTGGTCTATAACAAGGCCATCGTGGAAGCCGCCGGGGTCACCGATCCCCAGGAATCCTGGGAAAGGGAAGCTTGGGACCGGGATGCCATGATTGATGTCATTCAAGGCACCACCGCCCCTGCTGACGGAATTTGGGGCATGACCGCCACCGATTATCACATGACCCGTGCCACCTTCCTTTCCACCGGCAAGGTCATCGTCAACGTGGATAAAATCAATGCCGACGGCACGGTAGAATGGACCCACGGATTGAAATCCCCCGAGGCTCAGGAGGCCCTCACCTGGCTTCGCAACACTCTGCTCTCCAAGGGGAATTGCTTCAACAACGGCAAGAAAACCTGGGAGACCTGGGAATCCCACGTTCCCTTCAATCAACAGCTTTGTGCCATGGCCGTGACCCGTCCCCATGCGGTCTTTGACTCAGTGGCCGTCGATTGTCCCGATCCCTTCGGCATCATTACCTGGGCTGGAGCCGAGGCCAACATTCTGACCGGATATCACGAGCAACTGCATTCTGTGGCCATCCCCACCTTTGCCCAAAACGTGGAACATTCGGCCTTTTTGATGGCAGATCTCTTTGAAGGTCTGGATGGTGTGGAGGATTACGAGGACGTTCTGGATTATTACAGAGAAAAGTATTTCACCTCCGATATTGACATGGAATGTCTCGTTCGTCAGGGAGCGATCCTGCAGTATTCCTACCATCCCAACGACAGCATTGATACGATTTGGAACGCTATGGCCTCCGAATTGCTCAGAACCTCTTCCGTTTCCGCCCTGATCAACAAGCACGTGGATACCAAAAACATTGCCATCGAAAAGCACATTCTTCCCAATACTCTGGCCCTGGCCCAGTGGGAAGGACAGGTGGATTTCGATTGATTCCTCTCACTTCCCGGGACACCTCCCGGGAAGTTTTTTGTCCCTCTGGGGACCTTTGAGGGACCTTGGGCGGGGGTGGTTCTGGTTTGGGAGAGGAGTCTTTGAGGAAAATGGAAAAAACTTGGTCAATCTGCACAGAAATGAGCGTCACATTTTGGTAATTGCGACGATTATTGTGATATATTTTTGAGACATGAGCACCTCCCCTTGACAAACTCGGTATTTAACTGGTATAATAATAGAACAAAAGCCCCGGATGCGGGCAATTTGAAATTTTTTGAAAAGAGGTATGAACCATGAAAATTGCAAGAAGATCCCTCTCCCTGCTCCTTGCACTTCTGATGGTGTTCGCTCTGGCGGCTTGTGCCGGTGGCGGCGGAACGTCGGATGTTGGCGGAAGCTCGGGTGGCGGATCCGGTTCCGGTTCCGGCGGCTCTTCCGGAGGGTTTGTTATGCCCGATCGTCCCGTGGATGAGACGGAGGGCAAAACCTACATCATTATCCAGCACAGCGATGCGGTAAACCCCTTCGGCTACGGCCAGGACACCCAGATGGGCGGCGTCGTTTCCGATCGTTTGGATGAAGTGAAAGAGCTTTACGGTTGTGAAATCGAATTCTCTCCGATTCCTTACAGCAACGAGTTTGCGACCCAGCTGAAGGCACTGGAGTTCGGGGAAGGCGGCGGCGACCTGGTTTTCGTCGATAAGAACGCAAAGCTTCGTATGACGCTCGGCACCGGGGAAGACTCCCTGATGACCGACCTTTTGACCGTCGATCACATTATCAATTTCTGGGACTCCAATAAATGGGGTACCCTGACCGCACGGGAATCCATGATGGCCGGCGGAAAGTTCTTCGGTGTTACTCCCGCTTTGTGGGTCGACTGCACTCCCCTGCCCTACTATCAGGTCGTTTACAACAAGGAGATCGTAGAGGCTGCAGGTGCTACCGATCCCCAGGAATCTTGGGAAAACAACGAGTGGGACCGTGACGCCATGGTTGACGTCATCAAAAAGACCACCGATCCCGCTGCAGGCGTTTGGGGTATGACCGCTACTACGTATCACATGCTCCGTGCTACCTTCCTTTCCACCGGCAAGCAACTGGTCAACGTTGATAAAATCAACGCTGACGGTTCTGTGGAATGGACCCACGGCTTGAAGGCTCCTGAGGCTCAGGAAGCTATCACCTGGCTGAAGAACACCCTGACCGCCAACGGAAAATGCTTCAACAACGGGAAGGCCGACTGGACCACTTGGGAAACTCACCTTCCCTTCAATGAGTCCCTTTGTGCTATGGCTATGACCCGTCCCCAGGATCTTTTGAACTCCGTTGCCATCGACGGTCCTTCTACCTTCGGTGTCATCACTTGGGCCGGTGACGAAGCCAACAATCTGACCGGTTACTATGAACAGGTTTACTCCGTTGCCATCCCCACCTTCGCTCAGAGTGCGGAACATTCCGCATTCCTGATGGCCGACCTCTTTGAGGGGCTGGAAGGCGTAGAAGATTACGAAGACGTTCTCGATTACTATCGCGAAAAGTATTTCAATTCTGATATTGACCTGGAATGTATGGTTCGCGACGGTGCCACTATTCAGTATTTCTATCATCCCAACGATAGCATTGACGTCATTTGGGATGCCATGGGTAAGGAGCTGCTGAGATCTTCTTCCGTTTCTTCCCTCATTGGTAAGTACGTGGACACCAAGAGAGAGGCTATGAACACCCACATTATCCCCAACAAGGTTGCTCTGGATAACTGGGCAAAAGAAGGAAAATTCGACTAATTTCTGTCATACAGTAAAAAAAACTTCCCGGACGAAGCTCCGGGGAGTTTTTTGGGTTTTTGCACCCAAGGGCGGTTTATCCCGCCTCCTCCCAATAAACAAAAACTCCACAAAACCAAAATATAAGATAATCGCGTAAGGAAATCAGACATGAAAAGCAATGCAATCTTTCCATGGAAGCAGAACGGATGTGCCCTTCTGGCCTCTCTCATCTGGGGGACGGCCTTTGTGGCTCAGGATATTTGCTCCGAAGTGATCGGCCCCTTCGCCTTTAACGCCGTCCGTTCGGTCATCGCCGTGGCGGGGCTTGGACTGTTTCTTTTGATTCGGATGGGCATCCGGAAGAAACAGGGGACTTATCGAAAAGAAAATCCAAAATATTATTGGCTGGGAGGGTTGATCTGCGGATTGTTTCTTACCCTCGCCCAAAACCTTCAGCAGTTCGGCGTTGCCGATAGCGGTGCCGGGAAGGCCAGCTTCCTCACCTCCATGTACGTGGTGCTGATCCCGGTGATCAGCTTGTTTCTGGGAAAAAAGAACGGCATCACCGTCTGGATCGGCGTGGCCGCCGCCATGGTGGGAATGTATTTTCTATGCATCAAAGGGGGCTTCACCGTGTCCCGGGGGGATCTGTACCTCATTGCCTGTGCCGTGGCCTTCACCCTGCAGGTTCTTTCGGTGGGCTATTTCGTCGAAAAGGTGGACGGCATTGCTCTTTCCTGGTCACAGTTTTTCTTTACCGCGATTTTTTCGGGCATTTTCTCTCTGATCTTTGACCGTACGACCACCGTCGAGGGCATTTTCTCTTGCATCCTTCCCATTCTCTATGTAGGAATCTTCTCCAGTTGCATCGCTTACACCCTGCAAAATATTTCTCAGGCGGGGGCCAATCCTACGTTGATCTCCCTGATTTTCTCGTTGGAATCGGTCTTTGGGGTTGTGGCGGGTGCTATCGTTCTCAAGGAAGTGTTACAGCCCCGGGAATATTTCGGATGCGTGCTGATGCTGGCAGGCGTGATCGTTTCCCAGATCCCCTTTCCTCAGAAAAAGAAAAAAACTGCCTGAAACCAAGCAGTCTGTCATTGACAGACTGCTTTTTTTATGGTACAATAAAGCATACGCAACCTATATGGGATAACGCATACGCAATTTATAAAATTGTGATTGATGGGAATGGCACAATTAAGCATACGCAATTTATGAAACTTTGATCGATGGGAATGGCACAATTAAGCATACGCAATTTATGAAACTTTGATCGATGGAAAGGGGGATCACCGGTGAAGGATTTGCTTTCGGCCGGGGCGGTGCAGGAGCATTTGACCTGTCCCTATCGGGTTGCCCTGGTGGACGAGATCCCCTCTACCAACGATGCCGTGAAGGCTTTGGCAGAAGCGGGGGAAGCGGAGGGGTACGTGCTGATTGCCGACCGTCAGACCCAAGGCCGGGGGCGGATGGGGCGGTCCTTTTATTCCCCCGAGGGGACGGGGTTGTATCTTTCTCTGTTGTTGCGTCCCCGCTGTGCCCCTTCCCAAGGGGTGTTTCTCACAGTGGTGGCCGCCGTTGCCGCCGCCCGGGGAGTGCAGTCGGTTCTGGACCGGGACGTGGGGATCAAATGGGTCAACGATCTGTATTTCCAAGACCGAAAGGTTTGCGGAATTCTTACAGAATCTTCCGTAGACCCAATCACCGGCCGGCTGGAATATGCGGTTTGCGGCGTGGGCTTCAACGTGTTTTCCCCATCCCGGGGATTCCCGGAGGAGTTGGCCTCCATCGCCGGCGGGTTGTGCGACACCTTTGACGAAACCCTACGCCCTCGCCTTGCCGCCGCGTTTCTCAATGAATTTGACCGGGGCTGGAAGGCCGACCGGGCCTCCATTTTGGAGGAATACCGCCGCCGGTCCATCCTTACGGGCAAGACCGTGATCTCCCCCACGGGAGCCTTCAACGGCCGGGCCCTCGTCTTGGGAATCGACGATTCCGCAGGATTGATCCTTCGGTTGGACGACGGAAAAGAACTGATCTTGTCCGCCGGGGAAGTGAGCGTGCGAATGGATGGGTAGCCCCCCACCCACGGTCCCCGATTGCTCTGTTTGTGCTTTTTGGGGTGGATTGTCCGAGTAGGATCCCCGTTGGGTCGCCGAGTATGCTTCCCGTTGAGTTGTCCGAGTATAATTCCCGTTGGGGTCGCCGAGTATGTTTCCCGTTGAGTTGTCCGAGTATGCTTCCCGTTGGGTCGCCGAGTATGATCTCTCCCTTGGTTCCTCCCCGGAGATTTCCTTGCCCGGGGGAATCCTCCGTTGGTTCCTTTTTTACCAAAGATTTGAGGTGCTGTGATGAAAAAGATTCTGTTTTTTCTGCTGGTCCTTTTGTTGATTGGGGCCATGACCGCCTGCAGCGGAACCCCCTACGTGGGCATCGACAGTTCCGCCCTGGAGCCCTTTGTCATCGGGGGTATCGGTCCCTTGACGGAGGATTTGGGGTCCTACGGCCGATCTGTCAGCCAGGGGGCTCAGATCGCAGTGGAAGAGATCAACGCCACCGGCGGAGTGAACGGATTTCGGCTGGTCTTGAACTTTCAGGACTCCAAGGGAGACCCGGACACGGCGGCGGCCCTTTACGGGAAGCTGCGGAACAACGACATGAAGGTCTTGCTGGGAGGGGTTTTCCTGGATGAGACGGCGGCACTCCAGCCATTGGCCGCCAAGGACGGCCTTTTGGTTTTGACGCCCATGGCCTCGGGGGGCTCGGCGTTGGGAGGTTCCGGGAATATGTTTCGGACCGGGTTTTCCAACATCCGGCTGGGTACGGTCTGCGGGAATTTCGTGGCCGACGATCTGAAACAGGAACGGGCGGCGGTCATTTGGTCCAATGATTCCTTTGGCGGCAACGAGCAGGTTCAGGCCTTTGTTTCTGCCTTTTCCGCCCGGGGAGGTTTTGCGGATCTCTATGAGATACCCTTGGAAGAGGCGGGAGATTTTGCGTCGGTCATTGCCTCTTTGAAGAAGGCTCCCCCCTCGGTGATCTACTTGGCGTTGTCCCCCCAGGATTCGGAGGAATTTTTAGAGCAGTACGCTTGGGACGGAAGGGTCTCGCCGGTAAAGATCGTTGGAGCCGGCGGCCTGGAGGGACTGAAAAATACCCACAAGGACCCGGAGAGCCTGGAAGGCATGGCGGTGGTGACTCCCTTCGTCCCCGAAGAATCTGCGGCCGTGGTCCAAAATTTTGTCACCGCCTACCGGGAGACCTACGGAACGGTTCCCGATCGGTATGCCGCCGAGGCTTATGACGGGATTTACGCCATTGCCGAAGGTCTGAAAAAGGCCGGCATCCGCCCCGACAATGTGGACAACGAAGATTTTAACAAAAAAATGATCTCGGCCATGACCAAGATCACCGTTCATGGCGTCACCGGCCCCCTGTCCTGGACGGCCGACGGGGAAATTACCCGCCCGGCATCGGTCAAGGTCCTGCGAAAGGGCGTGTACACGGCCTTCGGCGAGGATCTCCCGGGGACTTGATTTTTATCGCAAGATGTGATATAATAGTAGAAATTGAATGTATATAGGAGTAAGACCATGGAAATTTACGAAGAACTCGTTGCCCGGGGATTGATTGCCCAGACCACCGACGAGGAGCAGATTCGGGATCTCGTCAATCACGGAAAAGCAACCTTTTATATTGGCTTTGACCCCACCGCCGACAGTCTTCACGTGGGGCACTTTATGGCCCTATGCCTGATGAAGCGTCTGCAGATGGCCGGCAACCGCCCCATCGCTCTGATCGGCGGCGGCACCGCCATGATCGGGGACCCCTCGGGGCGGACGGATATGCGTTCCATGATGACCAAGGAGGTCATCGACCACAACTGTGCCTGCTTCAAGAAGCAGATGGAACGGTTCATTGAATTCGGCGAAGGCAAGGCCCAGATGGTCAACAACGCCGATTGGCTTTTGAATTTGAATTACATCGACTTTATCCGCGACATCGGCGGTTGCTTCTCGGTGAATACCATGCTCCGGGCCGAATGTTTCAAGCAACGGATGGTGAAGGGCTTGTCCTTCCTGGAATTCAACTATATGCCCATGCAGTCTTACGATTTCTATTATCTCTATCAGCATTATGACTGCAATCTTCAGTTCGGTGGCAACGATCAGTGGTCCAATATGCTGGGAGGCACCGAATTGATCCGCCGCAAGCTGGGCAAGGACGCCCACGCCATGACCATCACCCTTCTGCTCAACTCCGAGGGCAAAAAGATGGGCAAGACCGCCAAGGGTGCTGTATGGCTGGATCCCAACAAAACCTCTCCCTTTGATTTCTATCAGTATTGGCGGAACGTGGAAGACGCGGACGTTCTCAAGTGCATCCGGATGCTGACCTTCCTTCCCCTGGAAGAGATCGACAAAATGGACGCCTGGGAAGGCAGTCAGCTGAACCAGGCCAAGGAAATTTTGGCCTATGAGCTGACCAAATTGGTTCACGGGGAAGACGAGGCCAACAAGGCCCAGGCCGCCGCAAAGGCCCTGTTCTCCCAGGGGGCCGATAACGCCAACCTCCCCACCTGCACCCTGACGGAGGAGGATTTCACCGACGGCAAGATCGATCTTCTTTCCATCCTGGTCAAGTCCGGTCTGAATCCCTCCCGGGCCGAAGCTCGTCGTGCCGTGGACCAGGGAGGCATTTCGGTGGACGGAGAAAAGATCACCGACAACAAAACCTTTTACACCAAGGCCGACCTGCAGGAAGGAAAAGTTTTCCGCCGGGGCAAAAAGGCTTACATGAAGGTCATCGCCGAATAATCAAACCACAAAGGGTCCCGTGGCAAAGGGCCCGTGACTTTGGCACAGGATTCTTTTTTGTTATAGATACGGCCATTCTTTCCATGATTTTGTGTGGCTGCAAAAACTTCTACGGACAAAATCTATACCATAGGAGAGAAAAATATTCTATAACAATCTTGTTCAAGTAAGAAATCAAAAAGGCAAGTTCAGACCGATTTGCGGAATGAATTTGCCTTTTTCTTTTCAAACTCCGGGTGGGGAGCCGGACCTTCGAGGTTTTGAAAATTTACGCGGCGTCCAGCATATTTTCAATAAAAATGCCGTAGCCGGAGGTGGGATCGTTGATCAGCACGTGGGTGACGGCACCGACGATTTTCCCGTTTTGGAAGATGGGACTTCCACTCATCCCCTGTACGATGCCGCCGGTCTGTTCCAACAGTGCCGGGTCCGTGACCCGAAGAAGCATATTTTTGGTGGGACCGCTGAAGGTCCGGTAGATGCGGACGATTTCGATGGAATATTCCTTCATCCCCGTTCCGTCAATGGTACAGCGAATGGTGGCGGGTCCTTCCCGAACCTCGCTTTTGGATGCTACGGGCACCGTTTTTCGCCCTTCAAAGTGTCTGATGTCCAGAGTTCCGAACAGCCCCGTGTTGCAGTTTTTCGTACATTGTCCCAAAACCGGCGAGCCGAACATCCCCTGGAGTTCCCCCGGGGCGCCGCAGGCACCCTTTCGGAGATTCGTGATTTCCGCAGGGTATAAATTCCCTCTTCCGACACAAAATAAAGTATCGGTATCCGGATCGGTAATGCCGTGGCCCAGACATCCGTATTCTCCCGTTTTCGGGATCACGAAGGTCAGAGTCCCGATTCCGGCAGTGGAATCCTTGATCAAAATGCCGATCTGCCAGCCTCCCGTCTCCTTTTGCCGAGGACAGACGGTGGTTTCGTATTCCTTATTTCCTCGAACGTACCGCAGAGAGACGGCGTTTCCGCCCGCCTGATTCAAGGCTTCGGTCATGGCTTCGTTGCAGTCGATGGTGCAATCTCCGATGGCTACGATGCGATCGCCCTTCTTCAAGCCCGCCGTCCGACCGGGATTGTCCCTATCTTCGTCGGTGAACCCCAGAACGATGACCCCCTGAGCCGTCAGCCGCACGGCCACCGCATCCCCGCCGGGAATCAATTCGCTAATGGCCCCGGCCCCGGTCTTGGCCGTAGGCAACGCAAGCTCCGCCCCTCCCCCTTGCGGCGTTTCGGACGTCGTCGACACGGAATCCGCAGTTGCCGCGTCTTCCTTTGGCAGTTTTGGCATGGCTTGCGAGAGTGCTTCGATTGGGTTTGCTTCCTCTTTTATTTTAGCTTCCGTTCGGACGGAATCGGGGTTTGGGGAATCGGTTATTTTTGCTTGGACGGTCCGGCCCGGAAGGGTGATCAGGGTGAGGATCAGGATGGTCGTTGCAAAAAAACGAAATTTTTGCATATAATAAGATATGCCCCCTTTGTGCTCCATTGGTATCTCCTCCTTTCTCAAAAAATGAAGACCATCGTTTTTTTGATCGGTCTTTCTCTAACATTTTTCCTCGGGGCAAATCAAATATCCCGTTCAGAATTTGTATTCTGAGGGGAAAAGAGGAAGGGGAAAACCGTAGAAATTCATCGAAAATCGTGCAATATAACATAAAATCAAGAAATGAAAAGGCTTTTTTTGTATCATTTTTTCAGTTGACTTTTTTTATTTTTCGTTGTATAATATATTTGTCGAGATAGAATGAACAAAAGCGCCCCTGTAAGTCCCTCAAAATTTATGATTGAAACACAGGAGAAACGAAAATGCTGAATAAAACTGTGAAAGTAACCAATCCCGTAGGCTTGCACGCCCGTCCCGCGACCTACTTCACCCAGAAAGCCAACGAGTATAAGTCTTCCATCTCCGTGGAGAAGGACGACCGCCGTGTCAACGCCAAATCCCTGTTGGGGATTCTGTCCCTGGGTATCACCAAGGACACGGAGATTCAGCTGATTGCCAACGGCCCCGACGAACAGGAAGCCATTGAAGGGCTCGTTGCTTTGATTCAAAGCAACTTTGTCATGGAATAATGACTCGGGCAGAATTACTGAAAAAAGCAAATGAATTACCGGAATCTCCCGGGGTGTATACGATGTATGACGCCTCGGGGGACGTCATATACGTAGGAAAAGCGGTCAAGCTGTGCCATCGGGTCTCGTCCTATTTCCGTAACGTTCCCCACGAACCAAAGGTGGAGCGTATGGTTGAGCACGTGGATCGCTTTTCTGTCATTTTGTGTGAAAACGAATTGGACGCACTGATCACGGAATGTAGTCTGATCAAGCAGCACAATCCCTTTTACAACATTAAACTGAAAGACGGCCACGGGTATCCCTTTATCTGCGTTTCCATGGTCAACGGTTGTCCCAGGGTAAAGACCGAGTATTCCCGTCCCTCCGGGGCCCGGTGCTTCGGCCCCTTTGCCTATTTGCAGAACGTGTCTCTCATCGTGGGACTGCTCAATTCTGCCTATAAATTGCCCTCCTGCAATTATAAGCCCCGGTCCAAGGCTTGCTTAGAGTACGATATGGGCCGGTGCAACGGGTTCTGTGCCGGAAGATCAGACCCGGAGGAGATGAAAAAGGCATACGATTCCATTTGTGCTATCCTGGAAGGAAAGACCGATGCCATTGAAGCGGAATTGACCCGGGAGATGGAGAAGGCCGTGGACCGGCTGGATTTTGAAGAGGCCGCCCTTCTTCGGGACCGACGGAAGGCCTTGGGAATGATTTCCAAAAAACAGCGACCCGTGGTATCCCAGAGCCGGCACGCCGATTATTTCGGGTATCGGTCCGGGGAAGACCGTTGCTGTATCTTTTTGTTGCGTCTCCGCAATGGCTACGTGGTGGGGGAACGGTGCGACGTGTTTGAAGAGCCCTTTACCCCCGACCTTCTGCGTCAGTATTTGGAACGGTTTTATACCCAGGATACCCTGCCCCCGGGGAAGATCTATCTCCCCGACCACTACGAATGGACCCCCCTGCTGAACCAATGGCTCAAGGGGAAAATCACCGTCCCCACCTACGAGCAGGACCTTCGTCTGCGGGCCCTGGCCGACCGCAACGCCGGGGAACGGATGCTTCAGTACGAAGGAAAAACCGCTCGCATCCAACGGCAATTGGACGCCTTTTCGGAATTTTCCGGCCTTTCCAAGGTGGGGCTGATGGAGGTGTACGACGTCAGCCAGATCGCCGGGTCGGACGTGGTCTGCGGAAGCATCTCCGTCCGGGATGGAATCCCCGACCGAAAAAAATATAAAAAATACAGAATCCGCCAGACCCTTGGCCGAGGGGATACGGATTATATGAAAGAGGCGGTATCCCGCCGCATTGCCCGCTACAAGGCGGGGGACGAAGGTTTTTGTCCCCTCCCCGACGTGATTCTGTGCGACGGCGGGGCGGCTCAGGTCCACGCCGTGGAAGATGTCCTGAAGGAGGAAGGGATCTCCCTTCCCGTTTTGGGCCTCAAAAAGGACAGCCGCCACCGAACCAAATCCTTGGTCTTTTCCGACGGCACCGAAAAGCCCTTGGCTCCGGCCCCGGAGGTCTTTTCCTTCTGCGGACGGTTGCAGGAGGAGGTCCATCGGGTGGCCATTTCCTATCACAAAAATCTCCGCCAAAAGGCCCTTCAGCAATCCCAGCTGGAATTGATTCCCGGCGTGGGCAAAGCCAAGGCCAAGGCCCTGTTTTTGCATTTTAAATCCATTGACAAGATCCGCAAAGCCTCCCGGCAGGAGCTGTGTGCCGTTCCCGGCATCCCCCCGTCCCTGGCGGACAAAATCCTTCAATGGTTTGAAGAAAATTAAATTCCTCCCTCGGTTTGAAAAGCGAATCCAAACAATATGCAAAGACCTTTTGCCGGCCCATGAGGAGCCGAAAATTCAGACGGCCACGACGCTTGTCCGCCTTCGCAAATCCCAACGTCCAAAAGTAAACTAAAAGCCACCGACAGTTTCGGTGGCTTTTTTCGTAAATAAAAACCCCGGATGCAAGCATCCGGGGGAAGATCCCACAAGACCGTTGTTTTGTTCCGCCGGAATCCGGCGTTATGACTCCGTAAACCTGCTTGACAGCAGGGCGGGTAAAATCCACTCCCGTGTTTTGTGCTTCCAACGTCCGCTGGGCAGAGGCACGAAGGCAGTCTGCGGCGGGAGGCCTGCATCCCCGCACGGGAAGAGGGATTCCCTTAGTAAAGGTGTAGGTTTTAACTGAAAATCATAAAAATCGTATCTCGCAGGAGGATCGCAAACAAACTCTTTGCTTCTCTTCCTATTATAATATACCCGGGTTCTCCCCGGTTACCACAGGAAATTTGGGGAAATCATTCATGCCGCAAAATGATTTTGGCACAAAATAATTCTGGCACAAAATAATTCTGGCACAAAATAATTCTGGCACAAAATGATTCTGGCACAAAATGATTCTGGCACAAAATGATTCTGGCACAAAATGATTTGTGCGGGGGAAC
>JAZTWH010000069.1:0-9273 GCA_045635765.1 Eubacteriales bacterium
TACCCCTGTCCGTCAAATACCCCGGTGAAGGACGGTATGGGAGTCCAGGTCCCTACGGAAGAGAGGGAGAGATCGCAGGTCAACCGATAACACGCATCGGGATCCATGCGAAGGTCGTATAATTGCTGTGGGGTAGAAATCAAATAGGGGTCCTGGAGGGTCCCATTTCCGTCGAACCGGGAAACGGTCCGGGCAAGGCATGGGGTTATGTAGAAGCCGACCGCAATCGATACGGTCAAAAAGAACATAATAACCGATTTATCCCACCGTCTCATTTCATATCTCCTCTGAAAAATACAAGTTGATTATATCACATTTTTTTGGGAAAAACAATAAATTTTGACAAAATAGGACAGGATGTTTCAAATAATTTCGATTTTATAAGGTCTTTCTTGAGATGCGTTCTCCGTGTTTTTTTTATCTCCCGGAGGGAAAAGAGCAATATTTGTCAAGAAATTCTTTCATTTTACGAAAAACAGTTGAAATCAAGTAAAAAATGTGCTATAATTAAAATGAATACATTGACCCATCACAGCCGAAAGGATGAACGATATGGATCCGAAGTTTCTTGAGGAGTTGCAAAAGCTCAAAGAACAAAAGAACGCAGCCCTGGAACAAATCAATCTGGATCAGTTGAGTATTCCGGATTTTGAAGACGTAGAAATTCCAACCGAGGATTTCTCGACGGAACCGGAAGAAGAGGTCTTAGGCGGAACCATTAAATTTCAGCGGGTTTCGGAAGCAGAGCCGGAACCGAAGGCACCCACCCCCGGGGGCCGCAGAGGACGGAAGCCCGAAGCACCCGTTGTAGATGAAAAAGCAAAGGCGAAGAAGAAAAAGATCACAAAAACCGTTGTGATCTCCACGGCTTCTGCATTGGTGGTTCTTTCCGTGGCGTTTATCGTGTTTTTCGGAGTCCGCAATGCAAACAAGAACAAATACACCTATCCCTATTGGGGGATGGGAATATCCATTGAAAACGGCGTGAACCGATATTCGTTCTTCGGGAACCTGAAGGAAATGATCCAATACGGAGAAATCGGACAGGTGGAAGCGGTGGCCGAATTCAAAGACGGAAACTGCATCAAAGAAACGGCATATACCCCCGAAGGCGACGTGGATTATTTCTACACCCATGAATACGACACGGGGCGGCGAATCTTGTCCTCCTATCACGAGGACGGACAGATGGTCCAATCGGTAAAATATACTGTGACCGGGGACGGAAAGGTCCGATCGGAAACAGTTTATTATCTGGAAGAAAGTCGGGTAGAAACGGCGGTTTTGACGCTTTCAGAAGAAGGGAATCTACTTCTTGCAGAATATTACGAAGAGGGAATTCTCACAAAAAAACAGACCTACAGCGGGTCCCTGGTGACGGAAGAGGTCCTTTACGACAAACTGGAAAAGGCAACCGTACGGATCGTTTATGAATATAACGGTAAAAAACAACTGTTGACCCAAACGGAATACGACGGGAAAAACACCGTTCAAGGACGAATGGTCAATCAATACAATGAGAAAAATCTTTTGACCAAGACCATTCGGTATGACGGAGCCGGAAATATTCTGGAATACGGCACCTTTAATTACGATCTGAACCACAATCCCATTAAGCAGGTCCAATATTCCGGGGACGGAACGATGCAAAGCCAGATCCTAAAGGTCTATAACGACAAAAACCGGGTGGTTAAGGAAACCAGTCTGAAATCCGACGGCTCTATCGTATATTGTTACGGTTATGATTACGATAACGTGGGCTACGTTTCCAAATCCATCGTATACAACAATGAGAACAGTACCGTAATTGATCGGTACACCCTGTTCCGCCGAAACGAAGCGGGAACGGTGGTAGAAACCACTACCTACAACTCCGGAAACGTTCTTGTGGAGAAATCTCTGTTTAACGCCGGCGGATTTTTGGTCCAACTGAATAAATTTAACGACAATGGAATTCTTGTTCTGGAGCAAAAGCTGCAATACGACCAGAAGCAACGGGTCAACCTGAAGACAGAGACGGTATACAGCGACGCCGGACAGCGGGAGACCTACCTGCAGGAGCAATATAATGAATCCGGCCTCGTGGTCAACCGCACCTGGGAGAGCGTGAAAGACGCAACCTACGAGCAGACCTTGTACGAATACCATAAAGAAGGATGGAAAGAGCAGGAGACCCTCTTCGACCGGTCAGGAAAAACCATATACGACAGACTGTTTGATGCACAGGGGCGGACTGTAGAAGAAACCCTTTTCGAGGACGGGCTGGAGACGTATTACCATGAATACACCTACAAGGATGCAACCCGGGTTTCCGAAATGAAGACCCTCAATCTTCGCAACGGGATTCTGACCAAAACCCTATATACCTACAATAGGGAAGGAATCCTGACGGGCACCGTCGAGTCGAACATACAGAACAAACCGTTGGTCAAGAAGGAATATGACAAGGACGGTCTTGTCACAAAACAAACAAACTACGAAGACGGGACGGTTCTGGAGCATCTTCGGTTCCAATATGATGAAGAGAAGCGGGTCATCGTCCGGGAGAAATCCAATAAAAACGGCAAACTTGTGGAAAAAACTGTCTATTACTATCGGACAGACGGCGGATACGACTATACCGTTTATGATGAAAAGGGAATTGCCGTTGAGGATTCCCGGGGAGAAGAGTTTCTGCAAAATCATGAAGATAAGCCGGACTCCCCTTCTACGGACAATTCCTCCGACTCGTCGGAGAATAGCAACTCCTCCGCCAATTGACCCTGCAAAAAATTTCCCACTTATTACAGAAATGAAAAAACTGACATCGCCTTTTGTAGCGGTGTCAGTTTTTTTGCAACAAGAAAGAAATAGGTTCGGTGCGACCCTTCAGGCGGTGTCAGTTTTCTTATAAAGGGGAAAACAGATTAGGTGCGGCCCTTCAGGAGATGAATCAGGCGGAGATAGACCTCTTTGGCAAAGGGAAGAAATTTCCGCATAAAACGATATTCCATGGGCTTTATGGGGTATTCCAGCTCCCCGATGTATTCCACAACGGTCGGGTTAAATTTCAGTTTGAAATCCGACAAGGGGTCGTTGAGGTCGCCCCGGATGCCCATGAAGCTGAACAGAGAGCATCCTCGGTCCCGAAAATACCGCATGGCCTCGTAGCGAATTTGATTGGTGGTGCGGAACCGGGGGAAGACCCGATCGTCAAAGCCGCTGTAAAGGAGGTAGGCCGTGTCGTTGCTCCGGATCATCTGCAGGGCGGAAAGGGGGATAATTTCGCCCTGTTCCAGCCATTTCAGAGCCTCCTCCCGGTCCTTTTGGGTTTGCTCGTCCTGGGGCTGAGAGTCCAAAAATTCCAAGAATTTCCGAAGGTCCATTTTCGCAAAGAAGAACATACAGTCATCCCCGAAGGCTTCCTTCATCCGGGTGAAATAGGTAACGTCCCGCAAAACGATGTGCTGACGCTCCTCCGTGTGAGAAGAGATCTCACAGAACAACTTAATATCTTCTTCCGAATTTCCATGAGTAAAAAAGATTCCGCGGGACTGGGTATAACGGCCGATAAACTTGCGGAGCTTTTTATCAAAGCCCTTCACCATATCCTCATCCCCCACGGGGGCCCCCTCTTTGATCAGGGGGTATTCTGCGTTATAGCGAGGTTGGGTATACGAATGAAAGTCGGTGGCAAAGCCCATGTGCTTCCATCCCAGATCGGTCAAAGCTTTCAGTATATCGTAGCCCGAATCTTCCCGGATTTCTTCTCCCTTATATTTTGTGGATAGCCGAATCTCCGGGTCGATTCGGATCATGTAGGCACCGATGGTTCGAGCATAGGATTTCAGTTCTTCCGTAAAGTGACGCAAGATCTCTTGATCGGAATAATCTGTCAAAAATCCCCGGGGGGAATAGATCAGCTTTTGCCCCGTAGGCAGACGGCGGATCAAAAGATGGGCGACGGCGACGGTCTCCCCATCCCGTTTTAGTCCGCAAAGGACACTCGTCCAAGCATTTTTGACCCGGGCCCACTGGGGCTTCTGCATAAAATTACAATGGGGCAACGCCTGAACAAAGGAGAGGAATTCCTCTTCCGGCATGGGGGCAATCAATTCGTACATCATGGAAAAAACTCCTGTATATCGTGTAAAAATTCCTCCCGACTACGCAGGAGATTGAGTATATCGGAAAATTTACGGGGAGAAAGGTGCGACGGCAAGCCCAGGCGAATCTGATACTCAGTCCGCAGCTTTTTGCTGTAAGGTCTTCCGAGGAGGCCTGCATCATAAAGATCCGCATTGGTGATGGGATCGCCGGATTCCGGCATAGGAACGGCGGAAGATTCCAACACCGACCGAAGAACCTCCTCCGGCATGCCTTCTACCCCTAATTTTCCTTCGGCCGAAGGAGTTCGCTTCCGTTTCTCTTTTCCGTAGCAATCGGGGATATAGGCATTGCGGATGTATTGAGGACCGATGGCACCGATCAGATAATTGCGGATGGCCATGCCGGACCGATCCGAATCCGTGAGGAGGATCAGTCCCTTTTGGTGGGCCAAGGTCCGCAGGGTTTTCAGCTTTTTATCGTCGGAGAAGATCCCAAACCCGCCGGTTTCCATAATAACGCCGTCCACAATTCGGGACAAGGCCAAGCGGTCGTACTTCCCCTCCACAACGATAACCCGGTCAAGATGAATCATAATACCTCCAAAGCCTCCGTCACAAGCTGAACGACCAAAAGGTCGGGGTCGGTGGCAGAGGATTTGGACAGAACGTCAATTTTAGCACAGGATTCCATCAGCTTGTCCAGGCGTTCCGGGGAGATTCGGGAAAGATAATTGCGATATCTGCGAATCAGGAAGGATTGCAACCCCGTGAGTTCCACCTGAACGGAGTCTGGGAAAGATTCCAGTTCCTTCAACTTGTATAGGCTGGAAAAGCAAGAAAACAGGGAGCCCAAAATCATCTGAGGCGGGGTTCTCAATGCCCGAAGATCGTTGAGAATAGCAAAGGCCCCGTCTGCGTTTTTCTCTAAAATCAAGTCATTCAGCTCATACGCCCGGGCTTGCACGGTCTTGACGCAAAGCTTCTCCAATGCTTCCCGGGTGACGGGACCGTGACAATAGGAAGAGATTTTTTCAATCTCCTTCAGCATGGATTCCATATTGCGTTCTTCCACGGAAAGAAAATACTCTACCTCGGCCGGTTCGATGGAACAATCCCGGCGACGGAATTGCTGAGTGACCCAACGGAAGAGGGTTCCGTCATCCACCGTTTTGATTTCCAAAAACAGGCCGTCCCGTTCCACCCTTGCCTTGAGATCCTTATAGGATTTATTTCGGGCATCGGGAGATTCGGTCTGTTGATAAATAATCACGACCGTATCGTCCGGAATCGAGCAGTCCTCTCTGATCAAAAATTCCCAAACCGAGGAGGATACCGGAAGATCGGTCATGAGAAGCACCTTATAGTCCCCCATGGGGCAGAGCCAAAGCTCCTCGGAAAACAAATCGGCCTCCAAGCCCTTCCCTTCATAACGGTGAAGGTCGGTATCCATATTATCGGGGAGAATCAAAGAAAGAAGAGAGTTGAGATAGAAACGCTTTAAATAAGGTTCGGGGCCGGTAAAGTAATAGAGCCGGCGAACGAGTCCCGATTCCAGGTCCTTCTTAAGCTTTTCAAGACTCACGGTCGGATAACACCTCCATTTTCTTTCCGTCGGAACGAATGGAAACCGTCGCCAGCATATCAGTCCGCAAGATCGTTGCACCCGTAGCGGAAATGCGATTGATGGCCTCGTCGGTGGGATGGCCGTAAGAATTCTTTGCCCCCACGGAGATGACGGCATAAACGGGAGAACAGGCCTTCAAAAATTTTTCGCTGGAGGAGGATTTGGAGCCGTGATGGGGAACGGAAAGAACGTCGCAGTCCAGGGCGTCCCCGTAGGCAGAAACCAAGCGTTTCTCCGCCTTAGACGTGATGTCGCCGGTAAACATTGCACGGTAATTTCCATATTCACAGAAGCCCACAATGGAGTTTTCATTCTGGTCGTCGGAGGTGGGGTCCAGATGTTGGGTCAGAAGGCGTAACGTGGAATCGCCAAGGGTTCGCTGAGCGTCCGAATCCAACACCGTCAGCGTGGCACCTTCCTCCGCCGCAAGGGCGGTAATTTCGGCATAAAGCCCCGGATCCCCTTCCGTATAGGGGATAATAATCTCTTGAATTTCTTTTTCGGAGCAAAGGTCGCTTAAGCCGTTGGCGTGATCATCGTGGAGGTGGGAAATGAGAACGAATTTGACCGTGTCGATTCCGGCAGACGTGAGGTAATCGGAAGCAACGATCCCCGGCTCCTTCGTACCGCCGCAATCCACAACGTAGGCTTCGTCATCCAAAACCGTTACAATGCAGTTCCCCTGTCCCACGTCGAGAAAAGCGGTCTGTAGAACCCCCGGGGCCGGGGCGACCTCCCCTTCCGCCACATGGGAGGAAATGGACTCGGACGCCTGGTAGGCCGTCAGAAGGGTAATTGCAAGAAGTACAAGAGAAAATCCACGCCGAATCAGGCGTTTCTTTCCGTGCTTGGAAGAATTCTTTGCAGGAAGAAAGAACAAAAGGAGGGCCAGCAAAAGCAAAGCACCGGCGACTACCCATTTCAAAGAATTGGGCACGGTCTCCACCATATCCATAACAGACGCGGCAAAGGAAGAAAGATAGGTCATAAAATTCACTCCATATCGAATCAAAGCTCCGAGGATCGAACAAAAGGCGGATAAAAAGGGAATGAGCGACAAAACCAACAGAGTCAATGCACAAAGAAAGCTGATTTGAAGGACCGGCAGGATGACGGGCGAAAGATAGATCGACCAAACGGAATAGGAATCCAGCCGGAGCCACATTAGAGGAATGGTGAACGAAAAAGCTGCCACCGATACGCAGAATAACGAGATCAGATTTCGCAACACCCGGCCGCAGATAACGTGCCAACAGACGAAAAGCCATTGGAGCACCGCCTGGGTAAAGGCCTTTGAAAAAAGGAGAATCCCCAGGGTTGCCAGAAATGAAAGCTGAAAAGACAGAGACAATACCGTGTAGGGAGCCCCGAGCAAAACGACCACGGCGGCGATTCCGAGACGGTTGAAGGCATCGGTTGGGGCCGTGAACCATTGACCGCCGAAAACGATAAGATTCATAATAACGGCCCGGCAAACGGACGGTGTAAAGCCGGAAAAGAGTAAAATAATTCCCAGAGAAAGAACGGACAAAATCACCTGAAGCCGCATATCACGGAATTTTCGCAAAAAGAATAACACGAAAGAGACAAACACGGAAACGTGAAGGCCCGAAACGGCAACCATATGTAACATTCCCGTTTCCCGGAGAATCGACTCATCCTCTTCCGAAAGGGCCTCTTTGTTGCCGGTAAGGACCGCCGTCATAAATCCGCCCTCCTCCTGACCGATATAACGGAGAAAGGTACGTTGGACGTAGCGGCGAACGGCCCCAGAAGCGGTGTAAAAAGATAAAGATCCCTCGCTCGCCGAGACGTCCTCGGGAAGAGTCTTCAGGGAAGCACTCAGAACGATTCCGTCGGAAAGATTTCCCCACAAGTATTCATCCTCAGGCTTAGAGAAGGCAAAGGTCGCCGTAAGGGAGTCTCCGCTGTTAGCGTAATGCATGGAGCTGAAGAAAACGAATTTCTGTGAGAACAAGGTTGCATCGGGGCGGACGACGTATCGGTAAGTGCCGCCGGAGGTCAGAACGGGGTCTTCCGTCAATGTGACCGAGGCGGTAACGGTCTTTCCGTCGTAGGTCTCTGCTGTATCGTAGTAACCCGTGACCGGGAACCATAGAATCAACGCAGACACGAAAAAACAACAAAGCGTAAACAGAATATCCCGTAACAAGATCTTGGGAAAGCGTAGAAAGAGTGCCGTGAAAATTCCGATGGCAACGATGAGAAAAATGATTGCCGGCAAAAAGGCCTTTGGAAAGGACCAAAAGAACAGAGATGCCCCGCAAAGGGCCACGGCGGCCGTAAAGGAGCAGCGTTTCATCCCTGTTTGAGCGTCACGATGGTAACGCCGGTCTCCCCTTCCCCGTAGACTCCGAGGCGGAAGGACTCCACCGTCTTATCCTTGCGAAGCATGGCGTGGACTCCTTGGCGTAACGCACCGGTTCCCTTTCCGTGGATAATGCTGACGGTAGAGAAACCCGACATCCGGCAGCGGTCCAAAAACCCTTCCACCACAGGTTCCGCCTCCAAGATATTCATTCCGCGAATATCGATTTCGGTGACGGCGTCTCTGGTATCTCTGCCCAGGGAGTAGACGGATTTTCCTTGGGGCGGCTGGGGAATTTTTGCTTTTTGCTCGATCAGTTCCAGGTCGTCTGACTTCACCTTGGTCTTTATGATTCCGATCTGGACCGCAACTTGATTTTTACTGTCGGGCAGGGCGAGGACGGTTCCGGTTTTTCCAAAGGATAGGACCTTAACCGTATCACCGACACGCAACGGACGGGGCAAGGGCTTCTTTTCCTTTTTGGGAGAAAGGGCGGATTCCAGATTGTCCAGCTGTTCGGCGGTGGATTTTTTCACGGCACCGACTCTCTCCCGGAAATCTGCCCGGTCCTTCTCCTTACGAAGCTCGTCGATCTCATCCAACAGACGGTCCGTGTCCCGGCGTGCCTGATCCACGATCTCGGCGGCTTTCCGTTTTGCGTCTTCCAGTTGGGCCTGAGCCTTGGCCTCCAATTCTTCCCGTTCCGCCTTGGCACGGTTCAAGGCACATTGGGCCTCAAACCGAAGTTCTTCCGCCTGTTTTTTGTCATATTCCAAGGTCTTACGGGTCGTTTCCAAATCCGCAAATACCCGTTCCAGCTTGACCGTATCATGGTCCAAGTGGTATTTTGCTCCTTCGATCACCAAATCGTCCATGCCCAATTTCTGCACGATGGCAAAGGCGTTGGATTTCCCGGGGATTCCCGTAATCAAACGGTAGGTGGGGCGAAGGGTGGAAACATCGAATTCGCAGGACGCATTTTCTACGTCGGGGGTCTGCAAGGCATAGAGTTTTAACTCGGAATAATGGGTGGTACACATGACCTTTGCCCCCATAGACTGAATGGATTCTATGATGGACATTGCCAACGCCGCCCCTTCGGAGGGGTCGGTCCCGCTACCCAATTCATCCAACAGGACCATGGAACGGTCGGTAATATTCCCTAAAATGGAAATAATGTGGGTCATATGGGCAGAAAACGTCGACAGGGACTGTTCAATGCTCTGCTCATC
>JAZTWH010000070.1:0-47315 GCA_045635765.1 Eubacteriales bacterium
AAAACTTGGTAAAATCTCTATTTTCTCAACTTTTTCCGAAATGATAAACGGCTTTGCCTTTTTCGTGATAAAAGGTATTGCCCGAAAACAATTGATGAATTAGGGCCCTCCCGTTCAGCGACAAAAAACGCTGTTTGGGGCAAAAGTTAAAATACTGTGTAGTCCCCGTCAAGAAATTTGGCGGGGACTATTTTTGCTAAAAAACCACCAGCAGTGCTGGTGGTTTTTTAGCAAAAGAACACCCTAAGACCGTAAAAAGTCATACCTCATTAAACTCAAATTTTATCGTATTAACTACATTATACTACAAATCATTTAAAACTTCAATATTGGTAAGTTTGTTCCTTTAAAAGTTCAAACATTATGAATATTATGATGTTGATAACTATCCTTACATTTGAGGGAATGACAGAGTTTGTACTGAAGCAGGCTCTCCAGCAGTGTTCCGTCACAATTGAATCACACGCTGTCCCGTCGAGTAATCGGCGGGGCAGTTTTGTGTGTACCGTAAAGAAATCTTAATAAATTTTCCCTTGCTTCTTAATTAAAATTATGATATACTGTGTATAAGAAAAGAAAAAGGGGAGATCGTATGCGTAAAGTCTACCAGTTTTTGCAGGGGAAATCAGCGTTATTTTCCGCTGTGCTGATAGTTGTTGGCCTGTGGTGCTTTGCCGTCGGTTTCATATCTACGGGAATCTCCTTTTTGTTTCAGCTATGTTCTCTAGCTTGTTTGGTTATTCTCGTATTTTATTGGTCTCTGATCCTGGCCGGAAGACCCGGAAAACTACGGGGCATTGCCCAAATTGTAAAATGGTTTATTGTGATCGGAGTTGTCAGCCTGTTCATATTATTTCTGGTCGTGGAATATCATATTATCCAACACCACCATGGGGATCAGGATATTCCCGAGTCGGCACAAGTTGTTATTGTGCTCGGATGTAAGGTGAATGGAGAAATGCCTTCCCAAATGCTACGGTTTCGTTTGGAGGCTGCTCTTAATCGCTTGCAGGACACACCGGATTCCGTTGCAATTCTGTGCGGTGGTCAAGGCCCGGAGGAGGATATTACCGAGGCCCAGTGCATGAAGCGTTGGTTGATGGAACAAGGGATAGATGAAAGTCGCCTGATTGAAGAGGGGCGTTCCACCAGCACTCGCGAAAATATTCGTAATGCGGTGGAAATACTGAAAAAAGATTTTCCCAATAAAAAAGAGGTTGTGGTCGTTTCTACCGGGTTCCACCTGTATCGAGGGAAGAAAATTTGTAATATGGAAGGCCTTACGGCCTATGGAATTGCTTCAAGAATTCCTGACCTTCCTTTTTTTCATTTAAATTATTATTGCCGTGAATTTGCAAGCGTTCTGAATATGTATTTACAAGAAATAATTGCATAAACTGTAGAAAAAGCCTTTTCTACGGTGAGATCATGAAAAAGAAACTGCATTTTCTGGTTAACGTTGCTTATTGGGGAATTATTTTTGTCATTGGGTTTCTTCTTGTTCGGTACGTAATTCCTCCGACTCTTCCATTTTTATTGGGGTTTGCCGTGGCATCTGCCTGGAATCCCCTGATTACGAAGATTTCCCGGGTTCGCACTCGTTGGTGTGCGTCTTTAATAATTATCGTTCCCTTTTGGGGGATCTTGTTGTTTTTATTGTGGAAAGCCGGGGCTTTAGTCTACGGAGAAGCGGTCGAACTTCTTAATTGGATTCAGACTACCGATTTTGAACAATTTATTTCAACGTTGGATATTCCGTTCTTGAACGGAGATACCATGAGCTGGATTCTTGAAAAGGCCGATACCTTTTTTCCCGCCGTTTTGGATTTGTCCCAAAAGGCTCTAATGAAGCTTCTCAATCTGTTATTGGCACTGCCGAACGCGGTGATTTTTTCCTTTGCCATGGTAGTTTCCTCAGTGCTGCTCTCGGTATCTTTTCCCAAAATCGAACCGTTTCTTTTGAGGCAATTACCGGCAAGATTGCAAACCGAATATTACGATATTAAGGATTTTTTGATCCGTAAGATTTTCCGGTTCGTGAAGGCACACGGGATTATGTTTGGAATCAATTTCACGGAGTTGCTGATCGGTTTGTGGATTTTAAAATCCCCCTATCCGTTGATCTTGGCGGCGGTCATTGCTTTGGCGGATTTGTTGCCGTATATTGGAATGGCGTCGGTTTTGGTCCCGTGGGGGTTGATTCAATGGTTGCTATTAGATCATCCAACACAAGGAATCGGATTTATTGTTTTAGCGGGAATCGTTTCTGTTGCCCGAGAGCTTTTGGAACCCCGTATTGTGGGAAAAAATATCGGACTTTCTGCGCTCGCTACCCTGTTTAGCATTTATTTGGGTATGAAATTTATGGGTGTGACAGGCGTCTTTTTGTTTCCGCTGTTATTTTTGTTCTTTAAAGAATGGAATGAATCCGGACGGATCCTTTTATGGAGAAACGAACCGGAATAATTTATATGGGAGGTAGTATTATTATGTTTGTATCCACAGTAATTCCCGAAATGAAAGATCCTTTTTCCTTAATCGGAAAAGAAAAACTCCTGTTGTCCGCCGGCAATTCTCAGAAGTTCAATACCATGACCGCTTCCTGGGGAACCATGGGGGTTTTGTGGAACAAAAATGTTTTGTCCGCGGTGATTCGGCCTCAGAGATACACTTACGAGTTTTTTGAACGGGAGCCTTACTTCACCGTATCCGTTCTCAAAGGGGGATATGAGGATGCCTACCGTATTTGTGGAACGAAATCCGGCAGAGACTCCGATAAGATTGCCCTTTCGGGATTGAATCCATATTTTTTGGAAAATGCCGTAACTTTTGAGGAGGCACGCCTAGCCATCGTTTGCCGAAAGATTTACGTTCAGGACCTGGACCCCTCCGGCTTTATTGATCCCGAAATTGAAACTCACTATCCAAAAAATGATTACCACCGGCTCTATTGCGGAGAAATTGTTGACATCTTGGAAAATAAATAATTCGCCCGTTTCGTATACACAAGGCCCCATAGAATATATGGGGCTTTTTTGTTTATACTAAAAGAAAAAAAGAAAGGAGCATCGGTATGAAAGGGAAGACGCAAAAAAACGATTTGGTGCAAGACGTGTCGCAACCTTTTCCCGATTTCAAGGTTAATTCTTCCGGAAATTTGTCGGAGAATTCCCCCTTGTCTCCCGTTCTTTCGGAAAACCGCCATATGCTCCAAACTGTTTTCTCGGGAGACGGAACCTTCATTTGTCGTGATTTTTCTTCAGAAAAACCGGGACTCGCCACCTGCTTTGCTGTCTATTTTGACGGATTGGTTAAAAACGAAATCATTTATGAAAGCGTGATTCGTCCCGTCATTGAGGCCGATATTCCCGTAACGACGGCAGAAATGCTCGCCCAACGGGTCATTGTCAACGTGGATACTGAAATTATCACGTCGGCAAAGGAGTGCTTTGATGCAATGCAGATGGGGGATGCGGTTATTTTCTTGGAGCATTGCAGTCAGGCTGTTGTTGCCAGTACCAAAGGATTTCCCGTTCGCACCCCCCAGGAGCCTACGGCTGAAAAAGCTCTACTCGGCCCCAGGGAAGGCTTTACCGAATCGGTCATGATGAACGTGGCCATGATTCACCGTAAGCTGAAAACCGTTGATTTTCATGCGGAGCCCATGTCCTTTGGAACAAGAACTCAATGCAAAGGGTTTCTGTGTTATTTGGGAAGTATCGTTCGGCCGGAGTTATTGGACGAGGTGAAGCATCGGCTTTCCAAAATTAAAATCGACGGAGTTTTGGATGCAAACTATATTGTGGAGCAAATTTCCGATCAGCCCTGGTCCCTATTTCGAACCGTAGGGGTCACGGAGCGTCCGGACGTAGTTGCCGGTGGACTGCTGGAAGGTCGAATAGCCTTGGTTTTGGATGGGACCCCGGTGGTCTTGGAAATGCCGTATATCTTTTCCGAGACCTTTCAGGTGGCCGAGGATTATTATCAGAATTTTTGGTTTGCATCCATTGGGCGGCTTTTAAGAGTTGTCTGCTACTTTCTCTCCATTACGGTCCCCGGAATTTTTGTTTCCCTCGTGTCCTTTCATCAGGAATTACTCCCTACGGATTTGGCCTTAAGCGTAACCCAAGCCCGGGTAGGAGTTCCCTTTCCCATTGCGGTGGAATGTTTTTTGATGATCGTAGTCTTTGAGATTTTACGAGAAGCCAGTCAACGGCTTCCGGATAGTATTGCCCAGGCACTGAGTATTGTCGGTGCAATCGTCATCGGGGATGCCGCAGTTTCCGCCAGATTCATCGGGTCCACAACCCTCATTATCGTTGCCTTTGCCGGAATTACCGGTTTGATCTCTCCCCGGTTGGAAAACTCCGTGATCGTTTTGCGGTTTTTTATTTTGATTCTGGGGTCGGTTCTCGGCCTGTACGGAGTTCTGTTTGGATGTCTTTCTATTATTCTTCATTTGATGTCCGTCAAATCCTTTGGCGTTTCCTATTTATCCTATTGCTTTTCCACCCGTGTTCAGGATCAAAAGGATATTTTGATTCGTGCCCCATGGTGGTTAATGAGAACTAGGCCGGCCTTCTTTTCCAGGGATCAGATTCGGAGAAAGGAGTAACATGAAGAAAATTATCATAACGATTTTCGCACTGTTTCTCTCGCTTTCGATGAGTGCTTGCTACGATTACCGGGAAATTAACGATACCGCTATGGTTGCCGGAATTTCCATTGACCGGGGAGAAAATGCGGCCTATTTTGTTTCCGTCGAGGTCATTCAACCGGCAGATTCGGAGACCTCCACTCCAAAGGGAAAGGTCGTAAAAGAGTCGGGAAATAGTGTTGAGGATTGCCTGAAGCGACTCGTAAATGCCGCCACAAAGGAATTGCAGTTCACTCATTGTAAACTGATTCTATTTTCCGATGCCATTGCAGAACAGGGGATCTCCGAACTTGTGGATTACTTTTTACGGGATACCGAATATCGTTCCGACTTATTTCTTGCCGTTGTCAAGGGGGCAGATGCGTCTGAAATGTTAGCAATGGGAGAATCGGAATCGAGGGTTTCCTCCTACGATTATGCCTCCGTGATAAAAAATTCCTACGAAGAAACCGGATCGGTACCTCCCACAAAGCTGTTTCAATTCCCCATGAACGGAGATCTTTCCATCCTCCCGGTGTTTGAAAAAAAGGATGATAAATTCTCCGTATCGGGAAGTCAGGGATTTCGAAAGGGAAAAAAATATACGGAGATCAGTCTGAGCAGCACGCAAAGTGTGTTGCTGGTTTCCGGGGAATACAAGATGGGAGAATTGCTCCTTCTGACCAAGGACGGAAAGGAAGTTCCGTGCCAAATCCGTTCGGTAAAAACCGAAAAAAAAATATTCGATGAGGATGAACTGACCGTTTCTGCAAAAATAAAATGTAATATTTTATTAACCTCTCTTCCCTCAGGATTTGACATTTCGACAGAACAGGGAATGGAAAAAACCGAGTGGGAGGTTTCACAGCTTTTAACCCAAAAAATTCAAGAAGATTGGGACAAAGCCGTCGAAAACGGCACTTCGGATATCTTTGGACTGGAGATTTATCTCTATCGGCACGCCCCACAAAAATTGGAATCTTGGAAATCAAGTCAAAAAGAAGAGAAAATTATCAATTTAACCCTAAGTTGCGACGTTGAGCTTGCAAATTTCGGCTTTTCCAATGAAAGGATTGAGAAATGAAACAACTGGTGTTTCCCCTTTTTCTTGGATTGGGCGTTTTATGGTTCCTGCTCCGAACCGAAAAGGACAGAAAAACAAAGCTGGTCGGGGGAGTTCTTGTCTTTCTTTCCACAATCTGTTTTCTCTTGTATTCCTACGGAATTCTTGGGGTAGGCGTGTCCTCTTGGATTCTGGATCTGTTCGGAAAGGTTGGTATTATAACATGAATCTATCACCGCAGTTGAAACAAAATTCAGCCTTTTCCATTCTGTTTTTAATGGGTGCAAATCTCTTGATCGGAAGCAGCTACCGTGCTCGGCAAGACACTTGGATTTCACTGTTGATCACTTCTGCCGTTCTAATCCTTTGGTCCCTGGTCTTGTCCCGCATTTCAATCCTGTGTCCGGGGCAGGATATTTTTTCACTGATACGAACGCTCCCGAACTGGGTCGCGTATCCCTTGGTTGCAATCGTTACTTTTTATTGCTTTAGCCAATCGGCTATGGTCTTGCGGGTCTACGCCGGATTCGTTCACATCGTTTCTCTTCCGAACACAAGTATTTTAATTTTGCTGGCACTGATTTCAGCCACCGTGTGGTTTTTTCTGCAGCGGGAGGATTCAATGTTATACCGCTTTTCCTATATAACGATTCTTCCTATCGTTTTTATTATCTTTATGCTATTTGGATTCTTGTTTCCAATGTTTCGTACCGAAAATCTTTTCCCAATATTTTATAAAAATGCAACAGAAGTGTTGTTCTGTGCCGCGGAGAATATTGCCTTCCCCTTTGGAAATGCTTTTTTGCTTCTCGGAATAACCTTTTTCCCAAAAAAACCAAAGTCAGAACGAAAAGCTTGGGTTTTGATTACGGTCATTTCTTGTGCCTTATCATTGATTATTGTTTTGCAAAATATTTTGCTTTTGGGTGGAAAACTCTCCGATGCGTTGGATTTTCCCTATAATTTTTCCGCATCTTTGGTTAACGTTGGAGATTTCTTTTCCCGAATCGAGGTATTTTCTTCTCTGTTTTTCTTTTTGTCTGCAATCGTTCGGTCGGCTTATTTAATGAAGCTGACCTCCAGGGGAATTCGAAATCTTATTCCGGCAAACGCTAAAACTATTGCATTCCCGTTAATCCTTCTCCTTTGCGGATATTCCGCTATTGTGTTTGATAATACGAATTCCGTTTTTAATTATTTGCAAATTTTTCCCTATTTTGCATTGCCATTACAATTTGGTTTACCGCTTGTTTTTTTGCTAGTATGCGAACGGCGGGCAAGCAAAGTAAAGCGAGGAGAGCACCCCCTAAAAAAACAAGTGGTTCGTACTCTTTAAAATCAAAAAGTTTACAAAAATGACATTAAAAATGCCTTGACAATCCGCCAAAAATATGATATAATATCCAAGGTAAATTTCCATGCGGGTATGGCGGAATTGGCAGACGCGTTAGATTCAGGTTCTAATGGTCGCAAGGCTGTGCAGGTTCAAGTCCTGTTACCCGCACCAAAGCATTCAAACCCGAACCTTTTACCAATCGGTGAAACGTTCGGGTTTGTTGTTTTCTTAAACGGTAATACATAAGTATTTGTTTGTGGCGGTGCGGAGTGCTCCAATTTGCATTTTGAAATGCTTTATGACTGTCATTTTGAAATTTAATAATACAGGCGGAAAAACAGTTATTTTTTAAATTGTAGGGTTTTATGAGAGATTAGACTTCGTTTGAGCTGAAGCATAGTTAATCGTTTTTCTCATTTATTATATGGGACATGATGCTGCAATTTCTCCGGCAGACTTGCCCTGCTCCTCGGCTGTTTTGTCTTAGGCTCAACTGCGGAAACCCTTGAAGCTTCAACTAATGCCTTTGCGTGTTTAGCACCTTTACATTCCATAATTTCATTTCCTTTCATTAATTAATTTTAATATTTTTTTTTGATTGGCGTCCCAATCTTTCACAGCTGCAATCACATTACAAAAATTAACCCTGACAAATAGTGTCAGGGTTAAAAAACTTTTCAAAACATTTTTAGTAATTTTCGTTACTTAACTTCGATGGGGAAGAATACGATAAAAAAACGACAAGCTAGCCTTGCCGTTTTTTTTCCCTATTTTTTTTGAAAGAAAGCTGCGGCTACGGCTCCGGGGCCTGCATGGGTTCCGATGATGCTTCCAATTTGGGTTTTGTGAAGTTCTTCTAAGTTTCCTTCCCACAGATGACGGCTGTCTTCTACATATTTTTTGAGAAAAACATCCGTAATTCCCGTGTAGCCGAGTAGGACGGGCTTTGAAAAATCAATTCCACCGCAATCCTGAATTTGTTTTACAAGAAGATTGTTTCCTTGCTTTGAGCCCCGGGCTTTCCCAAGCATATGGATGGATCCGTCTTTTACAGAAAGCACGGGTTTAATAGAAAGCAAGCCTCCGGCGAAGGCAGCAGCACCGGAAATTCGTCCTCCCTTTTTTAAATATTCCAGCGTGTCAAGGGTGGCGATGATAATAACCTTGTTACGCTCTTCGATAAGCTTTTCTGCAATTTCGTGGGCGGATCGACCCTCGTGTACCCACTTTAATGCAAGTTCGGCAAGAATCCCGATGCCGATGGCGACGGTTCCGGAATCTACTACGGTGATTTTTTCCGGAAAATCCTCTGCCGCAATGACTGCACTTTGATACGTCCCTGATAATTGCCGTGAGACGGTGAGAACTACTGCCTCATCTCCTTGTTCAACAATCGATTGAAATGCCTTGTGGAAGTCATTAGGATTTGCCTGGCTTGTTTTCGGTAAAACATCGCTTTCAATCAGTTTTTCATAAAATTTTTGGCGGTCGATGGTAACTCCGTCAATAAATTCTTCTTCGTCAAATCGCAAGGTCAAAGGCACTACGGTGAATTGATCCCGAAGATGCTCCGCGACATCGGAGGTGGAGTCAAGAATAATTTTAACACTCATAATCAGAATTCCTTTCTTTGTTGCTTTTCGGTTGCTAATCCATTGGTCCCCATGGATTGGAGATTTTTTGCAATAATGTCAATTGATCTGTAAAAAAGAGCACGCTGCTCTTCGGTCAGGCCGGATCCTGCACGATCCACCGCCAAGGAAGCACGATCGCAAACAAATTCCGCAGCCGTTTTCCCTTTCTCTGTCAAGAGAAGTCTGGTGCGGTAGTGAGTTCCTTCTTTGCGAATTAAATTCATCTGCTCCAGTTCCGCAACAGCACGGGAGACGGCCGCCTTATTTTTTTCGCAAATTTCCGAAAGGCGTGCGGCAGTAATCCCTTCGGAGTGCTTTTGCATTGCTACAAGGTATACTGCGTAAGAGCCCTTTAGACCGTATTTTTCCATTTCTTCCGTCGTAATTCGATGCAGATTTCTTGAGATTCCCGAAATAACGGATACAAATCGCTCAAATCGATCAAGCATGGTAATAACGCTCCTTTGAACAGTAAGGTTTAAAATGTCATATTTATTATACTTCATAGATGTTGACTTGTCAACATCTATATTAAAAAAATACAAAAAATTTGAAATTGATCTTTTAAACTAGGAAGAGAAGGCTCCTTTGTTTGAGCCTTCTCTTTTTTACAAAATATTGAGTTTTTGTCCTCTTAATCGTCTTAATCGGGCCGTCCGGTCAGTTCCCCTCGGTCCGAAAGATCCGGATATTCCAGTTGTCGCAAAGCCTCGTAAAGGGCGATAGCAACGGAATTGGAGAGGTTGAGGCTTCGGACGAATCCACGCATTGGAATCCGAATACATCGGTCGTAATGTTCCTTCAGTAACGGTTCGGGAAGCCCGTGACTTTCTTTCCCAAACACAAAATAAATATCTTTATCCGCGGGATAACACACGTCGCTATGACATACTTGTCCTTTGGTAGAGCAGAAATAAAAATCCCCTTGATTCTTTTCTATAAAATGCTCCCAGTCCGGGTACGTGGTCACTGTCAGATATTGCCAATAATCCAGCCCGGCCCGTCGAATGCTTCTTTCGCTTAATTCAAAACCCAAGGGCTCTATCAGATGCAAATGTGCTCCCGTTACCGCACAGGTTCTGGAAATATTCCCAGTGTTTTGCGGAATTTCAGGCTCGTAAAGAACAATGTGAATCATAACAACTCCACAACAGAGGAAGGATTAGACAAAATGTACACGAAAAACTTCCTCAAGATTATTAACTCTACAAAAAAGACCAAGTCAACGACTTGGTCTTTTGTGGTGCGACGCAAGGGACTCGAACCCCTGACCTACTGGTTCGTAGCCAGTCACTCTATCCAGCTGAGCTAGCATCGCATTTTTCAGCCAAATAATAATACCACATTTTACGAAGAAAATCAAGTCATTTTTGCTAAAGTTTACATTTTGTTCAAAAAAAATGTTTTTAAATTGTTCCCGAATCCATCCAGATGCTTGACGGCCGGAAAGAATTATGCTATAATATATATTCAGTACATGATAGATACAATGATTTTGCGGATTTTTGGAAAGGATGACTCCATAATGATAACCCTTGGAATTGACGTAGGTGGTAGCAATACGAAAATAATCGGTCTTCGGGATGGAATTCCCATGGAACCCATTCACGTTCGTGCTACCGACCCCATTACCTCGGTGTTTGGTGCTTTGGGCAAGTATATTAGTGTGAATAATCTTACCCTGACGGATATTTCCCGGATCATGGTTACTGGAGTGGGCAGTTCCTATTTGCACGAGGATATTTACGGCATCCCCACAGAGCAAGTCGGAGAGCTCGTATCGGTAGGGAAGGGCGGTCTTTACCTTTCAAATTTGGAAAAAGCCGTCGTGATCAGTCTCGGAACCGGGACGGCCTTCGTGAATGCTTCCAAGGATTCCGTTTCCCACATGGGAGGAACGGGGGTTGGCGGCGGTACGGTTTTGGGCCTTTCCTCGAAATTGCTGAACGTTCGCAGCTTCGACAGTATTCTCGATCTGGCCAATCAAGGGGACTTGTCCCAAGTGGATCTTACCATCGGAGATATTAGTAAATCCGACGTGTCCAACATGTCCTCCGGAACTACGGCGTCGAATTT
The DNA here is from genome assembly GCA_045635765.1 of Eubacteriales bacterium. GTDB lineage: Bacteria > Bacillota > Clostridia > Oscillospirales > UBA644 > RGIG995. The sequence goes on from JAZTWH010000070.1 coordinate 10,746, forward strand.
CGGTAAGATTTCCGATTCCACCTCAACCGCAGATATTGCAGCTGGAATTCTGAACATGGTATTTCAAACGGTTGGCCTTATGGCCGTATTTAATGCGAAGATTGCCAATACCAATGACGTTGTCGTGTGCGGACGTCTTGCGGAGGCTCCCCATTGCATGGAGACGTTGCAGGGGATTCACGCACTCCATGGAGTGAACTTCATCATTCCCCCCAATGCGGAATTCGCTACGGCTCTGGGGGCTGCTCTTTCTGCGAACTGATAATATCCCGGAAGCGTTTTTCATAGAATAGGACAGACTCGTTTGGAGGAGTTTTTGTCTATGAAACGCTTTTCGGTTTATCTGTTGCTATTATTTACCGTATCCCTGTTTATTTTGTTTCTTTGTTCTCCGGATACAGTGCAGAGAACTGCCTATGAGAGTATTCTTTTTTGCTCTGCAGCGGTCATTCCCTCCTTGTTTCCGGGGTTTGTTTTGTCTGACTTAATTATTGGGCTATCCTCGGGAAAACGCCTTGGAACGTGCCAGCTGTTTTCTTCCCTCTTCTGCCTTCCATCGGCCTGTATTCGTTGTTGGATCATTGGTTTGCTTGCAGGATTTCCCGCCGCGGCCGGCTGTGCGACCCAAATGGTACGCTCGGGAGAAATTACAAAGAATGACGGAGAACGTTGCCTGGCATTTACCAACAATCCGGGAATAGTATTTGTAGTCTGTGCCGTAGGAAGCGGTGTTTTTGGAAGTTTTGTAATTGGGTTCTATCTTTGGGCCATTCAAACGATAGCGGCCCTTTTGGTTGGGATCTTAATGGCGAATCCCCGAAACAAGGACCTTGCTTCAAAAAATTCTTCAGCCTCCCCGGTGATGTTCCGAACCGCTTTCCCAAAGTCAGTCGTATCATCGGTGACTGCAGTTCTTAATATTTGCGGGTTTATTGTTTTTTTCCGCGTTTTGATCGCGGTATTGACGGCCACCGTTCCGCTGAATTCTTTTAAGGCCGTGTTGTCGGGATTGCTGGAAATTACTTGCGGAATGTCATTTTTTGAGGAATTTTCTCTCCCTGCGGCGATTTTTGCGTCTCTGATGCTCGGGTGGTCCGGATTTTCGGTTCATTTTCAAATCTTAAACGTCATTTCCTCCGCAGAACTCTCCGCGAAGTATTATTTCCCGGGAAAAGTTTTGCAGGCCGTATTTTCGGCCGGCATTGCCCGTCTAACGTACCCTATCTTATTTGATTTTCTTCCGTTCCCGGGGATTCTGTTGACCGCTGCGTGTATTATGCTTTTGTTTTTGTTTGTTTTTGGAATTCGGTTCCGAAAGGAGTATCTTTATGGAAAACAAGGATTATAAACAAGAAAAACAACGACTGGATTATGTTCTTGATTATATTGACAACTCGCTGTTTTCCGAATCCCCCAATGAAGCAAATCTCCGTCAATACATTATTGAGGAGCGAAAACGAATTTGGGACGATTACAGTAACAATCCCGATAACGTAGAGTTGATGCAAGCCAATCAAACTCTCGAAATGGATACGGAACGGTACTTCCGTATTAAGGACAAGCTACATTTTCTTGAACAAATGCGATCCTCTCCATACTTTGCAAGGATTGACTTTAGGGAAGAAGGGGAATCGGACCCGGAATCCTTTTACATTGGGTCTCTCTCTTTGATTGACAGTCGCACTTATGAGGTTCTCATCTGCGACTGGCGTGCAGACATTGCCTCGTTATTCTACGATGCAACCATCGGGCCCGCACAGTATAAATGCCAGGCCGGTGTTATCCAAGGGGATATTTCTCTTCGCCGTCAAATTAAGATTGAAGACGCAGAATTGAAGTATGTTTTTGATAACGGTATTAACATTACGGACCCCGTTTTGATGGAGGAGCTGGGACGGTCGGGCGACGCGAAATTAAAAACCGTCATCAATACCATTCAGAGGGAGCAGAATCAGGTTATCCGTGATTTAAATGCGGAAGTTCTGCTTGTCCAGGGCTCCGCCGGAAGCGGAAAAACCTCTGTCGCATTGCACCGAATTGCCTTTCTGCTGTACCGACTCCGGGATTCTTTAACTTCACAAAATATTATTATTTTTTCGCCCAGCGAGGTGTTTTCCGCATATATCGCCGACGTGCTGCCGGAATTGGGGGAAGAAAATGCCGTTCGCTCGGATTTCTATCATTTCTTTGCGGACTTGGAGTCTCCGATTCATTATTGTGACCGTTCGGAACAAATTGAGGTACTACTGAAAAGTAAGGATCCGTTTTTGCGAAAAATGATTCGGGAAAAAGGGTCAAAACAATTTGCGGAATCTTTGGCTGAATATTATCGGCTCCGTATGAATACCTTTCAGATTCAGGAAGATATTACCTGTTTTGATGAGGTTTTGGCGACTGCGGAGGAAATCAAGGGCTGGTTTTTTGAGGACTATTCCGGTTATTCTCCTGCACAACGGGCCGGAAAAATTATTACCCGACTCCAGGATCGTGCCGAAGATCGAAAAGAAGAAATTTGTCATGCTTTCTTGGACGAAGCGACCCAACATGGAATTATTGCCTATACGGACGAAGAAAAAGCCGAGCAGTGTCGGGAAATGTGGGATTCCTGCATGGCGGAAGTTGCAGATAAAGCCACAAAACTACTTCTTTTGCCGGAAAACGGCGTATATTTAGACTTTTTAAAAGAATTTCATTCCGACTTTTACGATTATTCCGAAAAACTGTTTCGGCAAGGAATCGTGCCTTATGAAGACTTACTTTGCCTTTCTTGGTTGAAGTTTTTGTCGGGGACGATTGCACCCATGCGGGCGGTCAAGCAGGTTGTTGTAGATGAGGCCCAGGAATATCCGGAGCTGATTTATCTGTTGATTGCTGGAATTTTCCCCTCTGCCCGATTTACAATTCTCGGCGATATTGCTCAGCAGGTGGACTGCAAGATTCCGTCCATTTCATCCATTGCGTCTTGTTTTCCCGAGAAGAAGAGCATTTCCAATTTTATTTTGAATAAAAGTTACCGTTCCACCCACGAAATCAACGAATTTGCCAATCGGTTCCGCAATGGAGATTCGGACGTCCGCATGATGGAGCGACATGGAAATGAACCGAAGATTCTTCCCTTTACCGATTCCGTATCGCAGATTAAAGAAACGGTTGCGGGGTATCGGGCCCGTGGACACAGGACGAACATGATTCTTTGCCGTACTCAACAGGAATGTGACGAACTGTACCAAAAACTATTGCACGAAATACCCATCGTTCGGATGCGTTCTTTTGATTCCTTTACTCCGGGAACGACTGCTATTTTGCCGATTTATCTGTCCAAAGGACTGGAGGCGGACGGTGTTATTATCGCAGGTGTTTCAGAGGATTGGTCGACGGAAGAAGATCGAAACTTGCTGTACGTTGCGGCAACCCGGGCGTTGCATGAACTGACCGTTTTCACAAAGGGATCCCAGGTTGAACTGTTGAATTTCTAATCCGTTTCGCAATCGGCAAGAGCGTCCTTAAGCTTTAATAGGGCACTCTTTTCAATTCGTGATACGTAGGAACGGGAAATCCCTAAAACGATGGCTGTTTCCCGTTGGGTTTTTGGGGGTTCGCAAAGCCCGTATCGTAAGCGAACTACCGTTTTTTCTCTGGAATCCAGGACTTTTTCGATGGCAGAAAGAAGCTTGGTGGCTCGCATATTGCGATATACGTCATCCAGGATGGTATCTTCTTGTGCAACGACGTCCATAAAAGAAAGAGCGTTTCCATCCTTATCCGTGTCTATTTCCTCGTGAATAGAAACGTCGTTCGCACATTTCCGAAGACTTCGAAAATGCATCAGAATTTCATTTTCAATACAACGGGAAACATAGGTAGCAAGGCGAATTTTCTTTTCACTTCGGAAACTGTCGATACCCTTGATTAAGCCTACGGTCCCGATGGAAATCAGATCGTCTTGTTCATCGGAAGATGCGTAGTACTTTTTGACAATATGAGCCACTAAACGCATATTCCGTTCAATTAGAATTTCTCGGGCTTGCCGATCACCGTTCTTCATTTTCTTTAAATATTCCGCTTCCTTTTCCTCTGTCAGCGGCTGCTGAAAGGATCCCGCGTTGCGGATGTGCAAAACAAGATAAAAAAGATGAAATGGTAAATGAAACATAACAAAACCTCCCCAGCATACATTCTGAAAAAATATATGCAGAGGAGGGTTGTCTGTTTTCTCAATTTTATATTTTGAATGTCAAAACTCTGTGTGTAAGCCCCTTATTCATCATAACGCAAATCGTATAAAATAAAAACCGTCGACCTGCGTCGACGGTTTTTGGTGATCCACTGGGGATTCGAACCCCAGACCCCTTGATTAAAAGTCAAGTGCTCTACCGACTGAGCTAGTGGATCGCTTCAGTTACCGGAATATTATATCAAATTTTAGAATCTTTGTCAAGGCTATATGTGTAAACTTTTTGAAAACAATCTCCATTTTCCGTTGGTACTGGAAATTTTTTTTGTAAAATGAGAAAAAAGGGTTGAAATTAAAATATACATATGGTATAATATTGTAAGGAATATTTCTCCGAGGAGTTATGATATGAAAGATCTCAAACTTGCACGCAAGGAACTGAACGGCGTGCTGGCCTTTTTCGCTCTGTGCAAGGGCCTTTTATTCTTGTCCGGCCGATATGTCGGCCGCGTGCTGTATTTCATTTTGCGGGGTCTTTTCGGCGATGGGGCATCGCGTGTTTATATGGAGTTTGCATCATACGGGACGACTTCCGGCTTGCTTTTGGAGATTGGAATCTTTGTTTTATGCTTGTTTGTTCCGGTTTGTCTCTATTTTTTCTTTAGCGGTAAAAAATATTCACAGGTTGTTCCCGCGAAAAAACCCGAATTTATGCAAATATGCTTCGGAGTGGGAACTACGGTAATCATTGGGAACGTTGCCGCAACGGTAGGAAATATTATTTTACACATTCTTTTTTCCACCCTCGGGATGGGAGATAAGTACGATGCGATGCTGCAAAATGATACTTCCTATCCGACCAATTTTTGGCTGATTCCATTGTTTTTTCTAATGCTCGCGGTACTTCCGGCATTTTTGGAAGAGATTGCAATGCGGGGAATCGGTCTTTCCGTCACAAAACGGTTCGGGATTCCCTTTGCTTTGTTTTTCAGCGGATTCTTTTTTTCTTTTTTGCACAGTTCCTGGACCCAATTGCCTTATGCATTTGTGATCGGAATCGTATTGGCCTATTTTACGATGCGGTTCAAAACCATTTGGATTGCCGTTATTTCCCATTTTATCTTCAATTTCAGCAGTGTCGTTCAGTGTATCATCCTTGAAAATGCGGACAAATACGCCGATGCTTTATTGAATGTATATTCCATTCTGTTTACAACGCTGATGCTGGGACTTATGATTGCGGGGCTGATTATCTATGGGATAAAACGCCCCGATGTTCCGAAATCGGAATACACCGGGAAAGAAAAAATGGCAATCCTGCTCTCCAGCCCCTTCCTTTATGTTTTTTTGTTGTTGGAAGCGATTCAACTGATTTATTTGTTGACGATATATTGAGAAAAGAGAAAAGATATGATCTGGAATACTACGGAACAGGATCTTCGTGCCGCGGCAGAGTGCCTTCGCAGAGGAGAACTGGTTGCCATTCCTACCGAAACTGTATACGGTCTTGGGGCGAACGCCTTAGATGCGCACGCTGTAGCTTCCATTTTTCAGGCGAAGGGGAGACCCTCGGACAACCCCTTGATCGTTCACATTGCGGAATTAGACCAAATCCAGAAGTATGCCCAGCCGAACCCATGGGCCTATCAGCTGGCAGATCGGTTTTGGCCGGGACCTTTGACCATGATTCTTCCCAAAAAGCCGATAATTCCTGACATCGTCAGTGCCGGATTGAATTCTGTGGCACTTCGGTTTCCCTCCCATCCCGTTGCCCAGAAATTGATACGCTATTCGGGATGTCCTATCGCAGCTCCTTCGGCAAACCTTTCAGGAAAACCCAGCGGAACGACGGCACAACACGTCTTAAATGATTTCCAGGATCGAATTGCCGGGGTCGTGGACGGTGGACCTTGTGCCTGCGGATTGGAATCGACGGTCGTATCGTTGCTGGGGGATCATCCCGTTTTGCTTCGACCCGGGTTTATTACGCCGGAGCAAATTCGCGAGATTCTTCCAACTCTGACCGTGGCTCGTGCTGTGGAAGAGGAATTGAAAAAGGACGAGCAGATTCTTTCTCCCGGGTTGGCCCATAAGCATTACGCACCTTCCGCAGAAACCATTGGACTGATCGGAGATGCTGCCTCAGTTGCGGATTACATTCGAAATAGCTTACCACAGTCCCCTTTTGCGGTAATGTGTTTTGACGGTGAGGAAGGCTTTTTTGAGGCAGATATTATTTTCTCCTACGGTCGCCGGGGACATCCGGCCGAGCAAGGAGAAAGACTTTTTGACGTACTTCGTGCGATAGATGCAAAAGAGGTCGAACGCATCTATATTAACGCAGAGCACGGTGCGGGAGTTGGACTTGCGGTCTACAACCGCTTGCTTCGGTCCTGCGGATTTCAGATGATACGGGTGTGAGAGCATGTTTATTCTCGGAATTACCGGTCCCAGCGGTGCCGGAAAAGGGACTGCAAGTGAATTTTTAAAAGAAATTGGGTATTATCATATTGATACGGATCGAATCGTTCCCGAAGTTTATCCCCAAGCCTTGCCGAAATTGATTAGTACCTTCGGCCCGCAAGTCGAACAGGACGGAGCCGTTAACAAGAGGGAATTGGCCAAAGCCGCCTTTTCTTCTCCGGGAGCAACGGAGCAATTAAACTCCATCATCCATCCTCTCGTGATGAGCAAGGTATCCGAAGGGATACAGGATGCTCAGAGTCAGGGCTTTCGAGGAGTTGTTGTGGACGGAGCCGCACTCCATGAGGCCAACGCATCCACCGTATGCGATAAAATTTTATGTATCCTTGCCCCGATGGAACAGCGTCTTGAACGAGTGGTGGAACGGGATCAGATTTCCGCCAAAGCCGCAACCTTGCGGTTTAAGGCACAGAAATCAGATGATTATTACATCTCAAAATCCGATGCAACCATTGTAAATCGGAGCAAGGAGCAATTAAAACAGGAGCTTATAACATTAATCAAGGAGTGGGAATCATGAGTGAACTTATGAAAAAAAAGAAAAGCGGATTTTTGATCTACCCCGAGGATCTGCAGGCAGCTTCCGACTATTGCGAAGGATATAAAGCATTTTTGAATAAGGGTAAAATTGAACGGTTTTGCGTGGATGAAGCGGTTCGAATTGCATCGGAAGCAGGGTTTATTCCCTTTGAATACGGAAAAACCTACAATCCGGGGGAGAGGGTATATTTCATTCAACATAACCGAGCCGTTATTTTTGCGGTAATCGGAAGCGAACCCATGACTGCCGGATTTAATATTACGGCGGCCCACGTGGACTGCCCCCGTTTGGATTTAAAGCAGGTTCCCATGTATGAAGACAGCGGGTTGACCTTGTTGAAGACCCACTATTACGGCGGAGTACGTAAGTATCAATGGGTTGCTCTTCCTTTGGCTCTTTGCGGGGTCGTTTGTAAGCGTAACGGGGAAATGGTACGGGTGGAAATCGGGAATGATCCTGCAGATCCGATTTTCTATATTTCGGACCTTTTGCCCCATCTTGCAAAAGATCAAAAGGAGATCTCCGGAGAGGATCTGAATGTGATTATCGGCTCAAAGCCCGACGGGGAAACGGATGATCAACCCTATAAGAATGCAATTTTGAAGATCCTGAATGAAAAATACGGAATTAACGAAGAGGATTTTGAAACTGCGGATTTGTCCGTCGTTCCTGCGGGAGAGGCTCGTGATATTGGGTTTGATCGCAGCATGATCTCCGCTTACGGACATGACGACCGCATTTGTGCCTATCCTGAACTGACTGCCCTGTTGTCTCTAAAGGAAATCCCGAACAAAACCTGTGTTGCGGTTTTTGCCGATCGGGAAGAAGTGGGAAGCATGGGTATCTCCGGCATGAGGAGCTCGTACGTCGCTGATTTCCTGAAGGAATTGTGCGGAAATCAAAATGCCCGGCAGGCCTTTGCCAATTCCTGTGCTTTGTCTGCCGACGTAAATGCAGCCTTTGACCCCACGTATCCTTCTGTCTATGAAAAACGGAACAGTGCCCTGGTCAACCACGGTGTTGCTGTATCGAAATATACCGGTTCGAGAGGAAAGGGCGGATGCTCCGAGGCTCCCGCGGAATTGTTGGCAAAAATCTTTAAGATATTTGATGATAACAACGTTCTTTATCAAACGGCAGAATTAGGAAAAGTGGATCAAGGGGGCGGAGGAACGGTTTCCCAGTTCCTTGCGGATCACAATATCCTCGTTCTGGATATTGGCGTTGCACTTCTTTCCATGCATGCACCTTACGAATTGGCCGGGAAGCTGGATATATATCATATGCACAAAGCTTGCCGTTCTTTTTACGAGAATTATTAAATCTGTGATATGGCGGCGTCCTTTGGTAGGATGCCGCCCCTATTGTATACAAAAAAGACACTTTCGATGAACGGAAGTGTCTTTTTGCATGTTTTTTTGAACTGTTTATACACCCTTTTTCAGTCTGCGTTCCTTCTCGGAATCGGGAAACCGGGTTTTTTGTGTATAACAAGGAATCGGCATCAACTTTTGATGGACCAAGTCCACGATTCCTTCTGCATCGGGAAAGAAGTTCTTACTGATGTCCGTCGTCGGAGCGATCCAGTTCCGGCACCCGTAAACAATGGGGGCACAATGGAGATAATCGAAGGCCAATTCTGTTACGTTTTGAGCAATTTCTTTCAAAAATGATCCTCGCTCAACCTCGTTGCCGACCAGAAGAATCCTTCCGGTCTTTTTTACCGAATTTAACAATATATCATAATCAAACGGAACCAGGGATCTGGCATCGACTATTTCCGAGGAAATACCGTAGCCCTCCAGCTGATCTGCGGCTTTTATGGCTGTATAGAGTGCTTCACCGATGGTTAGAATCGTAAGATCGCTCCCGGTCCTTTTTACGTCCGGGATCCCGATGGGTATTTCATAAGGCTCCGTCGGAACACCAGCCGAATGAAATTGTTCTCCAACACCGTAAAGATTTTGAGACTCAAACATAATTACGGGGTCGGTACCGTTTAAAGCAGTTGTCAACAGTCCCTTAGCATCGTAGGGAGTCGCAGGAAAAATCACCTTTAATCCCGGAACGTGGGCGGTCATTGCGGAAAAATCCTGGGCGTGCTGGGTTCCGTAGAGAGAACCGATTGCAATCCGAAGTACCACGGGCATTTTTAAGTGTCCCGCACTCATGAATTGCCATTTAGATAGCTGGTTGAAGATCTCATCTCCCGCACAACCGAGAAAATCACAAAAGGGGAGCTCCACAACCACTCTACCCCCGGCCATTGCATATCCCGTTGCGGTGGCAACGATGGCGGATTCGGAAATGGGGGAATTAAAAAACCGATGGTAGGGCATCGCTTCCGTCAGGCCCTCGTAAACGCCGTAAGGACCTCCCCAATCCCGGACCTCTTCTCCATAGGCGACAAGAGAGGAATCCTCGTAAAATTTAGCAAAAATCGCTTCAAAAATTGCGTCTCTGAGCTGAATCCCGGTTTCAAAGTCCGTTTGCTTCCGTGGTTTTAATTCAATGACCCTAATGCGGGGATTCTCCGAAGGCTTCATCAGAGTTTCGGGCTTGTCCGTCCCGAAGGAGAAGACTTTCTGATTGGAATAAATGTATTTTTCAATCTTTTTGTCCGCATCCCATGTTTGCCGCGGAGTGATATCGGGATTTGCACACAGGGAGAAAATACGAAGAATCTTTCGGTCAACGTTTTCAATAATTTCGTTAATCTGCTTTTCCGTTGCCACGCCGGCCTGAACCAACTCCTTGTGAAAGGCGGATATGGGATCCTGTTCGATCCAGGTCAAAACTTCCTCCCGGGTCCGGTAGGATTCATGATCCGATGCGGAGTGGGGGGAGATGCGATAGGTAACCACGTCTAAAAGGGCGGGTCCCTTCCCTTGTTTGAGTAGTGCAATTTTTCGCTCCATGGCATCAATAACGGCAAGAGGATTTCCGCCGTCCACACGCTCTGCGTGCAGGGAAGAGGGCGAAATTCCGGCACCGATGCGGGCCAAGTACTGATACGCCATGGTTTCTCCTACGGTCTGACCACCCATCCCGTAGAAATTATTAAAGAAATTAAAAATAATCGGAAGACCGCCTCGAAATTCCTCTTCCCACAGGGTGTGATACTGGTCCATGGAGGCAAAATTCATAGCCTCCCAAACCGGGCCGCGACCTAAGGCACCGTCTCCAACGTTTGAGACGACGATCCCCGGCTTCTTGTTGATCTTTTTATAAAGTGCTGCCCCTACGGCAATCGGTGCGGAAGCACCTACAATTGCATTGTTCGGATACATCCCGAAGGGCGGGAAGAAGGCGTGCATGGAGCCGGAAAGTCCTTGTTGGAACCCGGTAGGACAGGCAAGAATTTCCGCCATGGTTCCATAAATCAAGAAATCCTCGGCCAAGGCCTTGGTATCGGAGCCTCCATCCTTGACGATCCTGCGAATGGTTCCGCCGTCATAGGTATCCATTATGGTATTTAATTCTTCGTCAGAAAATTTTCTTAGGGCAGAGAGTCCCTTTGCGAGGACTTCTCCGTGACTGCGGTGTGAGCCAAACACAAAATCCTGTTCCGAGAGCAAGAATGCCTGCCCAACAGCGGCGGCTTCCTGTCCGAGAGAGAGATGCAAGGGGCCTTCATAGCAGAAGGGAATTCCGCGAAAATTCCCATATTTTTTTACGTCAAACAATAACGATTCAAAAACACGGATCAGGTACATATCACGAAAGATCCCCAGAAGTTGCTCGTCAGAGAAACGATCTCGGGATTCACTGAGTGTCTTGGAATATTGATTCATGGGGATGTCGTCAATATGAAGCACGCCTTTTTTGCGGACTTGCTTCGGATCGACGAAAATACTTTTCGGCATACAGAGACGTTCTCCTTCATGATATTTTGCCTTCGGTGCGGACACACGCTATATTATACTATAAGTTTAGATATATGTCAAGTAAAAACGTTACAGATTCTCCGTGTAATCGCATATTTTACCATTATGGGGAAAAACTGTATTAATGATTCCATGTATTGACCGGAGGATAATATGAAGGATTTTTTCGGAAGACGACCGGGTCGTGACATTCGCAAATTTTATCGTGCCATTTTCTCGGAAAAAAGGGGAGACGGCCAACTAAATCCTGCAAACCGAAAGGAAATCTTGCAAAACTGTCACGTGATCCGAAGCTGTTGTTTTAATATTTTAAACGTACAACGGGAATTTTCAGAGTGTACAAGGTCGGAGCGGGGAATCCCCGTAATTTTGGAAGAAGTACAGGATTTTTGCGAAATTTTAAATTATACGCTGACGGAAGAAAGCATTACGGGATTTTTTCGTAAGCTGGCACAGCGTATAAACCTTTCCTATGGGGAAATTGCGTGTCTGATCCCGGCGGTAGAATATTGTTGCCTCCGTGTCATGGCAGCCGGAGATAAAAATTCTAAGCCACCGTTAAGCGTTTTGATCCGATCCCTTTATGTTTTAAATTCCTTTGACTGTTCTTCTTTGGCCGAAACCCTCTCCCGGACGGAGGATGTGTTGAAACGGGATGACGTTTATCCTCACGTTGATGAAGAAACGAAAAATTTATATCGAATCAAACTACGGCAACGGTCTAAAAAACTAAAAAAGCCGGAACGGGAAACCGCGGTGGAGCTTTTAAAGAAGGCTCGAACGGTAGTGAACGGCTCCGGGAAACAAATTGGTGGACACTTATTGTCCCGAAAAAACAATCCATTCTATTTCCCGACTTTCATCGGGTTAATTCTGCTTTTCTTCTTGGCGACTTTCTTGATTTTACAAAGTGCTACACTGCTTCTTCTTTCACTGTTTCCCATTCTTATTTCCGCTAAATTACTTTGTGATACCATATTTTCCCATATTGTAAAGCCGGAGTTGTTGCCTAAAATCAAAATCACGAAGGATAACTGTCCTGTTAGTCTTGTGACTGTCGTATCTATGGTTGCCAACCGTTGCGATGCTGAAAAGCTGCTACATCGGTTGGATGTCTTGGCTCGACGGATTCCCATTGTTTCCATTCGGATCGGACTACTGTTGGACTTGCCCCCTTCCGACGTTCCATTGTCCGAGTCGGACGGAGAATTGCTTTCTTTTCTGAAATCGGAAATATATTCCAGAAATTCCCGATCCGATCGATTTTTTTGTGCGGTAAGGCATCGAAAATGGGTCCCGGATCGGTTCTGCTTTGAAGCATTCGGTCGAAAGCAGGGTGCTATGATGGAGTTCTGCGATCTTCTCGAGGGAAACGACAAATCCTTCTCCCTCGCCGTTGGAAACATGGAACGGGCAGAATATCTCGTCACCCTCGATGCGGATACCGAACCTACCCCTGGTGCCGTGGAAAGCATGATCGGATTTATGGAACATCCTAATCATATTCCTGAAATTGCAACCGACCCTAAGGGATATTCCTATGTGAAACAGGGGTACGGGGCTGCGGCCCCCAGGGTGGAGGCAAATCCGGAGACATCCTTTAGTACGCCCTATGCGGCAATGATGTCCGGGAATTCCGGGACGGAGTTCTATAAAAATCCTCACTTCAACTTGTATCAGGATCTATTTTCCCGGGGCATTTTTTGCGGGAAAGGAATTATCCGTATTTCCTTATACCGGGACCTGATCGCAAAACGCTTTCATGCGGATCCGATATTAAGCCATGATCTCCCGGAAGGAGAAATCCTTCGATGTGCTAATTTGACAGACGTCGTATTCTTTGACGAGATTCCTTCTTCTGTTCTTTCGGACGAAAAAAGAACCCATCGGTGGATTCGGGGGGATTTTCAAAATGCAGTATTCTTATTTCCCGGGAAAACCAGATCCCATCTATTCCGATTTAAAATTTTGCACAACCTGATTCGGGCTTTGCATCCACTATTTTGCTTTTTATTGGTTGCATCCTCTCTGTTCTTGGGAATAAAAGGAGGGCTTGCATCTTTATTCTGGATTATATTTCCCCTTTTGCTGCGGATTCCATTTCTGCTGACTTCTGTACTGGGATCAACCCGGCGGTATCATCCATTCCGGGAATTTTTTGATGCTGCAATGGAGACAGTCCTAAACGTCCTTTTATTGCCTACCCGGGCGATCAACGGTGCGGATGCAGCTCTTCGGGGAACAGTTCGCCAGATTCGCGGCGTGAAAAAGTTAGAATGGACCACCGCTGCAAATTCCGCAAAAACAGGACAGGAAGTGGGAGACTACTTTTATCATCTTCGGTGGCAACAATTGGGTTTTTTGTTTCTGTTCTTTCCTCAGACGGCACTGATCGGGGCTCTTTGGATCGTAGCTCCCGTGATAGCACGTCAACTTTCTTTCCCTTACCGAAAAGATGTCCCGAACGGAGAAGAGCTGCGGGAAGAATTGCAATCAATGTGGCAATATTATGCCGATTTGATGAACGAAAAGAGCCATTGGTTGCCCCCGGACAACTATCAGCAGGAGCCCCTGAATGTGGTGGCACACCGCACGTCGCCTACAAACATCGGTTTGGCGTTACTCTCGATCCTCGGAGCCTTCGATTTAAATTTTATTCAGGAAGATGAGCTTTATTTTCGCATTGAAAACGCATTGTCGGCCATTGAAGCATTGCCCAAATGGAAGGGGCATTTATACAATTGGTACGACACGCAAACACTAAAGGTTTTGCCTCCAAAATTTATCTCTACCGTAGATTGCGGAAACTATGCAGCATCCTTAGAAGCCTTGGCCAAGGGATTGTCGGAGCGAAAGACGTCCCGTGCTCAGCGGATCGTGGAGCGTATTTCGAAACTGCTTCAAGCCGCGGATTTTTCCGTACTCTACGACAAAAAGAAAAAACTGTTTTCCATTGGCTATCACGTAGATGAAGACCACTTGTCATCTTCTTATTACGATCTTTATGCGAGCGAAGCACGATTGACCTCGTTTTATGCCATCATGAAGCATCAAATTCCGCCGGAGCACTGGGCACGCTTGGCCAGACCTGCGGACAATGACCGGGGAGATTTTATTCTCTCATCTTGGTCGGGAACCATGTTTGAATATTTTATGCCGCATTTATTTCTTCCCGCATATCGGAGAACCCTGAGCGGTGAGGCTTTGCGAGGAATTATCCATGCACAAATTCGGTACGGGAAAAAGGGGGCACCCTGGGGAATCTCGGAAAGTTGTTATTATACTTTTGACTCCCTGTTGAATTATCAGTATCGGGCATTTGGGATCCCATCCGCGGCCCTTCGTCGGGATTTAACCTTCCCCCAGGTAATCTCTCCCTATTCGACGTTTCTTGTTTATCCTTGGTTTCCTTCTGTGGCAGAGAAGAACAAAAAATTGCTTCCTAAAGGAAAATACGGTTATTATGAGGCGGTGGATTACCGTTCTGGGATTGACAATCCAAGGGTGATACAGTGTTATATGGCACACCACGTAGGAATGAGCTTTCTATCGGGTGTAAACATTTTAGCCGATCGTATTATGCAAAAACGCTTTATGACCGACGACGGGGAAGCCTTTGTGAGTCTGTTGACCGAGAGAATCCCGGCCTACTCCAAAAATTATTTCCCAGAGCAAAGAAAGGATCGGGAACGGTGGCATCCGTCGGAGATACGGATTGATCGGCCGGACCCGGAGCATCCGAAGGTCAGAATTTTGTCCAACGGAAAATTGACGGAGGTTTTAACGGATAGCGGTTCTGGACTTTTGCTTGAAAAAGGCCGGGATCTGACAAAATATTCCGCAGATCCCCAGGCACCTACCGGAATATTTATTTTGGTGCGAAGCAAAGGAGAGCTTTATGGAACCACGTACGCCCCCCTCTATCAGGATCGGAATTACAGGATATTTTTTGATGGTACGGGGGCTGCTTTTTACGGTTCTTTTTCGGACTTTGAAACCCGCGTGACGTCATCCATGCTCCCCGATCTTCCCGTTTCGGTTCGAGAGTTGGCTGTTAAAAACAATCAAATGACCGAGGGAACCTTTGAATTCTTCCTTTTTACGGAACCCGTATTGTGCAATCGGAGACAATACAATTCTCATCCCGAATACAAAGATCTTTTTCTTGTGTCGGATTATGACCCGGCGACACGGACGGTGTCCTTTTGCCGTAAAATTGGAAATGAAGAATGTTGGTTTTCCGTTACCGCCTCCGCGTCCTTTCGGTTTGACGTTTGCAGAGATCACTTTCGTGAGCTTACTCATATTGCAGACGGAAAGTTGGAGGGTTGTTGTCGTCACCCCGTAGTACCCGCATTGGTCTTTCGGGGCGTACTGGACGTTCGCGGTCGGGGGACGGAAATCATTCGGTTCTATTTTTCTACCGGAAAAACAAAAGAAGAATCCATCGAAAGAATTCGCAGAGGGACGGCACAAAATTTTGAAACGATTCAACGGCGTTATTCCCAGGCCTTTGACGCTCTTTGCTATGCAAAAAATATTCGCTCTGCCGACCGATTGATCTTGGATCAGATTGCATCAAAGATTTTAATACCTCCGGCAAAGCGTGCAGTTGATGAGAAAGCCGGGAACACCCTGCCCCTCAGAACCTTGTGGAAGTATGGAATTTCCGGAGACGACCCGATCTTCACCGTCCGAATCGGAAAAGAAAGCGTTTCCAGAGTGCTACCCTTTATTAAGTCATTATTTTTGCTGATTCAAGCCGGAATAAGCACGGACTTGGTGTTATTGTATCGGGAGGAGGAAGGTTATCAAACCCCAATAAAAACCGCATTGAACGAAATCTTGGCTGATTTAGAAGATTCCGTGCAAGCCAGGATCCATCCACTGAATATTTTGACCGTGGATGAATATCTGTTTATTCAGAAATGCAGTAGACTGTTTGTAAATTTGGAACGCGGCTGGAAGCTGCGAAATCCAAATCGGACCTTCCGCCCCATACTTGCAGGCGGAACACCGATTCCCTTGGAGAAACTCCGCCTTTCCCTGGGACGTGGCGGATACGGAAAAAATCATTCCTATCTGATTCCAAAGTCAGACAGAGAGCCTTTACGTCCCTGGAGTCTGGTTCTGGCAAACCGTAATTTCGGAACGGTTCTTTCGGAACGGAGTCTCGGTTACACCTTTGCGGAAAACGCTTCAGAGAACCGAATCACACCAAGAACTCCGGGAATAGGGTATCAGATTTCCGGGGAACGGTACTATGCGGTATTCCGAGGAAAAAGATACGATCTCTTAAAGAACGCCTCGGTGGAATTTCGCAGAAACAAGGCAATTTATCGAATTGACCTTTTTGGGTGCAGAATTTCGACGGAGGTTTTTGTTCCTATAAAATTCTCTGCCAAAATAATATCCGTTACTGCCGAATCGGAGACAGGCACCTTTCCCGAGATTGTGTACGAACCTCAAATAATTCTTGGAAAGGAAGACAAAGGAACCGTTACCCGCTATACGGATGATGAACGGACCTATTTTACCAACGCGTGCAACGATTATTACGGTTCAGGCTGTGCCGTTCTTTTTGGAGTTAACGTTGAGACTGAGGGGAATTGCCTGAAATTTCATCCTTCCAACGAGACGCCAAACGGAACCTTTGTTCTGGCTTACGGTTCCGGCCCCTGGAGTGCAAGACAGATTTCCGACACGCTCTCAGAGCCTAACAGGATTGACAAAGAAACAAAGGCCGTGGACAAAAATTCAAAATATCCCTTTCAAATTGAAACCCCGGACAAGGAATTCAACAGTTTTTGCAATGGTTTTTTATATCAGCAAATTCTTTCTTCCAGAATTTTAGGCAGGACCGGCCCGTCGCAACCGGGAGGTGCTTACGGATTTCGGGATCAGCTGCAGGATTCTCTCTGTATCGCAACCTTTGATTCTTCCTATCTGAAGAGACAAATCCTTCGTTGCTGTGCCCATCAATTTGAAGAAGGGGACGTTTTTCATTGGTGGCATCCTCGTAGAAATCATATGGATGACGGAATTCGAACCCGATTTTCCGACGATCCCTTCTGGCTGGCTTATGCTTGTGGGGAATATTTTAAAATCACGGAAGAAACAGCATTTTTCCGGCGTAAAATTTCCTATTTGAATGGGGCACCCTTGAACAATGCAGAGACTGATCGCTATTTTACCCCCGATCGTTCCCATTGTAAGGAATCGGTTTATCACCATGCCTTACGGGCCATCCGTTACGGATTTAAGTTGGGAGAACGTGGATTTATTCTCATCGGAACCGGGGATTGGAACGATGGAATGAACGGGGTTGAACCGGGAGGAGAGACCGTTTGGGGAACAATGTTTGCATTGTTGTCCATTGAGCGGTTTTTACCGTTAAGTAAGCTTCTCGGTTCAAAGGAGGAAGTTTTTGAACTGGAAAGCATGACAAAGGGACTCCGAGGAACTCTTTGCGAAAAAGCCTTTGACAAGGACCGCTATCTTCGTGGCTTCCGGGCAGACGGAACCGCCTTTGGGGGAGGCAACGCTATTGACTTAATTCCACAGGCATTTTCGGTCTTTTGCGGATTAGATTCAAAAAAATCGGAGATAGCCCTGGATACCGCTTATTCCAGGCTTTGGGAGCCGGAATCAAAATTGATACGGTTGTTAGACCCTCCCTATCAGTCCCGCGAGGACACATTTCCCGGGTCCATTGCCGACTATCCTCCGGGAATCCGCGAAAACGGAGGACAGTACACCCATGGAGGAATTTGGTTTGCCCGTGCGTTGTATCGGTCCGGCGAGAAGGAAAAGGCCTGGGAGATCCTTTCAGGGATCAACCCCGTATCTCATGGAAAAACGAGTGGAGAAATCAACCGCTATGCCGCGGAGCCTTACGTTTTGGCGGCGGACGTTTACACCTTACCCGGAAGAGAGGGAGCCGGAGGTTGGACCCATTATACAGGTGCTGCCGGATGGTATCTCAAGACCGTAACCGAAGATCTCTTTGGAATCTGTCGACAGGGGAGACGAGTAACCGTTCGTCCCAATCTTCCAAAGGATTGGAACGGATGTCGGGGAGACTTTTATATCGAAGGAGACACGTTACGGATTCGCATTGAACGGGGGACCGAAACCGGATGCTTTGAAGATGGGGTGAAAATCACCTCCATTCCATTAAACGGAACGGTGCATGAGATTCTTGTAATTCTATAAAAACCAAATTCTTCTTGACAAACCGTCAGAATCATGATATAATACCTTATGGAATAATAGATCTGTATTCTGTGAGGTTCGTTATGGAAAATATGATAGGTTTTGAAGGAATCGGAATTGCACCGTTCCTGATGGACCGCGTTGCTTTTTCTATTGGTAATTTTGACGTTTACTGGTATGCAATCATTATCACCGTGGGCATGGTTCTGGCCGTTGCCTTTTGTGCATGGAATGCCCGGAAGTTTGATCTGACTGTGGACAATGTCTTTGACGTTCTCTTATGGGGACTGCCCGTTGCCGTTTTCTGTGCCAGGACTTATTACGTTCTCTTTGAATTGGATCGCTATAATTCCTTTGCGGAAATGATTAACATTCGTGACGGTGGCCTTGCTATTTACGGTGGGGTTATCGGTGCGTTTGTTACCGGGTTTATTTATTGCAAGATCAGCAAAGTAAATATGCTCGCCATGTTTGATCTTGCGTCCTTTGGATTCTTGATTGGACAAGCCATCGGACGCTGGGGGAATTTTGTTAATGGGGAAGCCTTTGGGGAAGTGACGGATCTCCCCTGGGGAATGACCATTAACGGTTTGGGGCCTTATCATCCGACGTTTTTGTATGAATCTCTCTGGAATATTCTCGGCTTTGTGCTCTTATTCCTGTTCGCCAGGAAATGGATGAAGCATCACGGGGAAGTATTCTTTCTATATTTTGCATGGTACGGATTGGGAAGATTTTTTATCGAAGGTTTGCGGACGGACAGTCTTTATCTTGGTCCGGTTCGTATTTCCCAAGCCCTTGCGGCCGTATTCTTTTTGGGCGGAACGTTGTTCTTTGTTTTGTCCCGAAAAGGTATTGTAGGAAAACTTCAAGATAAAATTATTGACCGTGCTGTAAAAAAGCAAGAAAAATACAAACCCGTGTACGCTCCGTTGTTTGACCCTCCCAAGGAAGGTTTAACCGAGGGGGCTGCGGTGGAACAATTGCAAGGAGCATCAAGCGAGAAATCAGAAAAGGGAGAAGAAATTTCCCGGGAAATTATGGAGGAATCTGATAATGGCTGAAATTCTTAGCGGATCTGCACTGGCAGCAACGATCCGAGGGCAACTCAAACAAGAAACGGAAGAACTGAAACAACAGGGCCTGGTCCCCGGACTTGCCGTGGTTCTCGTCGGCGACGACCCTGCATCAAAGGTGTACGTTCGCAACAAAACGAAGGCTTGTGAAGAAATTGGATTCTATCATGAGCAGTATAACCTTCCTGCTACCGTTTCCGAAGCTGAAATTCTCCAGTTGGTAGAAACACTCAATGAGTCCGACCGTATTCACGGAATTCTGATTCAAGCACCCTTGCCCAAGGGTCTTGACTTCAAAAACATTATTAATCACATCTCTCCCGATAAGGACGTCGATGCATTCCATCCCTACAACGTGGGACAGATTATGATTGGCGACTTCGAATTTTTGCCCTGCACCCCTGCGGGTGTCATGGAATTAATTCATACGTCCGGCGTTTCGGTGGCTGGTAAAAATTGTGTCGTAGTCGGCCGTAGTAACATCGTTGGGAAACCTCAGGCAATGTTGCTTCTGAAGGAAGACGGAACCGTCACTGTGTGCCATTCGAGAACGCCGAATTTGGCAGAGGTCACCCGAAATGCTGATATTTTGGTTTCTGCGGTGGGGAAGGCCGGCCTGATTACGGGAGATATGATTAAACCCGGTGCCGTAGTCATTGACGTGGGCATGAACCGTAATGAAGAAGGGAAACTGGTCGGAGACGTCGATTTCGAATCGGCAGAGCCCGTTGCCGGTTACATTACGCCTGTTCCGGGCGGCGTGGGCCCCATGACCATCACTATGTTGATGAAAAATACGCTCCGTGCAGCGAAAAAATGGGCGAAGAAGAAAAACTTGTGACGGAATTGCAACAAATCAATCAATGCTCTTGACAAGCATAAGATTTTTTGCTATAATAGGCAAGTAATCGCTGATGTAGCTCAGTCGGTAGAGTGCGTCCTTGGTAAGGACGAGGTCGTCGGTTCGATCCCGATCATCAGCTCCAAAAAACCCTTGATTTTCAAGGGTTTTTTTGTTACCTAAAGAAAGAAGGAACCATTTATGAATCAACAGCAGAAGGGAAAAATTCAATTATTTTTTGGCGGTTTCGTTGAACGCTATCGTTCCGGCCCCGACTATTTTGTAGAAATTTCATTCAATCTTGTATCGGGACGAAAAACCTATTCCGGGAAGATTCTTTCCCTGGAGGATGGGTTCGAGTACCGTTTTTCTGGGAAGCACAATACAAAAGATCTTTCCGAGGCCTTAAACCTACTGCTAGAAGATTCACTCAAGTACGATTCTGCCGTAGTTTCTTACAAGGAACGAGGACTTACGACCGAATTGCTCGCTGATGGTAAAAACGTGAAGATCGTCAAGAGGGAAGAGGTGAACGAAACTTTTTCCGTGCCCTCTTCCGGGAAAAAGGAATATCAAATTGATTTACGTAAGGCATCGAAATTAATGACCGCCCTCGGGTACTGTGATAAAGATGGAAAACTTCGCAACGATATGATACGAAAATATAATCAGACAAATCATATTTTGACGCTGATTTCCGATCTTTTTGAAGGGAAAAATAATATTACCATTGTTGACTGTGCCTGCGGAAAATCTTATCTTTCTTTTGTTCTCAACTATTATTTGTGGGAAGAAAAGCGTATTCGGGCCCATTTTGTAGGAATTGACATATCTCCTAACGTGATTGAGGCAAGCAAAAAAATTGCAAAGGATCTTGGCTATACCAACATGGAATTTATCTGTGAAGATCTTCGAACCTACGAGAGTGACTTTCACCCGGATGCTGTTATTTCGCTTCATGCCTGTGATACTGCCACGGACATGGCACTGGGGTATGCATTACGTCACCGTGCGGAAAGCATTATTTGTGTCCCTTGCTGTCACAAAGAGCTCTTGAAGCAGTATAAAATTGATGATTTCGAGCCGATTATCTCCCATGGCGTTTTTCGGACAAGATTAAACGACTTGATTACTGACGGGTTAAGGGCATTAAAATTAGAGTCAGCAGGATATGATGTTCGTTGCGTAGAATTCTGTTCCCCCATTGACACTCCAAAAAACCTCTTAATTTCAGCGAAAAAGGTTTCTAACGAAAATCAGAATGCATCAGAGAAATATTACGACCTGCTGACCCGTTGGAATGTGAAACCTTCCATTGAATATTATGCAACAATTCCTACAGAATTGGATTAATCGAACAAATATTGACAAAAGATTGTCTTAAAATTTTATTATTTGTAAATTTTAAGTCTTTCGATGGTTTTTCTTTTCCTAGAGGTTACATTCAAGACACAGATAAATCAAAAGAATATTGTATAATATCTTCATGTAAAATAATAAAATCGTTTATTATGTCAATACTCGGAAAGGATGACTCTGTTTGATGACCGTCCAAGACTTTATCAGCAGTTTTAACTCTTTGATTTTTATCGTCTTTATGTTGCTTTATGCATATCAGATGTTCTATATTCTCGTCGCCTTTTTTAGGAAACGCAAGAATCGTGATACGAAAACGGTCAAACAACATAAATACGGTTTTTTAATTGCCGCAAGAAATGAATCCAGCGTAATCGCACAGCTGATCGATAGTATTCTTCAGCAAGATTATCCTTCTGAACTGATTCGGATTTTTGTTATTGCGGACAATTGCACCGATAATACTGCTCAGGTAGCAAGAGATGCCGGTGCCGTTGTTTTTGAACGCTTTAACAAGGAGCAGGTAGGGAAGGGGTACGCCTTAGATTTTGGCCTGAAATCCATTGAACGGGACTATTCTGACGAAAATATTGAGGGAATTTTTATTTTTGATGCAGATAACCTCCTTTCCAAAAATTACATTGCTAAAATGAATTCTGTCTTTGACGAAGGTTATCCTGTCGTCACCAGTTACCGCAACAGTAAAAATTACGGTACAAACTGGATTACCGCAGGGTACAGCCTTTGGTTTTTACGGGAAAGCAAATACCTTAATAATTCCCGGATGTTGATGGATACAAACTGTGCAGTTTCCGGCACCGGATTTTTAGTAAATACCAAAGTATTTGAAGAGAACGGCGGCTGGCACTATACGTTGTTAACGGAAGATATTGAATTCTCTGTTGATTGTGCCGTTGTCGGACGTAAGATCGGTTATGCGGAAGCTGAATTTTACGACGAACAACCCACAACCTTTAAGCAATCCTGGACTCAGCGGATGCGTTGGGCAAAAGGTTTTTATCAGGTATTTGGCAAATATGGAGCGAAGTTATTCAATAACTGGCTCATGAAATTCAGTTTTTCCTGCTATGATTTGACCATGACCATTTTCCCCGCGTTGTTCATTACCTTAGCGTGCTGCCTTACCAATTTTTGTATTTTGATTTATGCTCTGTTCCAAGGACCTGAGGCAATTGAATTGGTCGGCATTACACTTTCTTCCTTGGGGACTACGATTGTCAATTTTTATCTCACAGTTTTCATTGTCGGACTTTTAACAACCATTACAGAATGGAAAAAAATAGACTGTCCTGCAGGGAAAAAGATTTTGTACTTGTTTACGTTTCCGTTGTTTATGTTCACATATGTACCAATTGCAATTGCCGCACTCTTTAAAAAGGTTAAATGGGATCCCATTGCACATAACGTCACAAAAAAAATTGAAGATATTACCAGCAAATAAATTATCGGTCGGCAGAATGAATGTTCTGCCGACCTGCTTTTTTGCAAGAGAAGAGGCTGCTCTAAATTTAATTATTTTTATAATAATAATTGCACAAAATGAATATTTTGTGCAATTTAGGGGAGAAAAAATTCAGTAATCAACTTAACTGAGCGTTTTCCTTGACATTTGGGTTCAAATATGATACAATAGAGTCAGATCGATTGAAGTGTGGTGACATGATGGTAAAAGCGGAATATATGAAACGTGCGGACATGACAGATATTCCGGAATACTGCGTTCAATATTTGGTTTACTTGCAGGTTGTTCGGTCTCTTTCTCCTTTAACGGTGCAAGAATATTATCTTGATCTCCGGGCATTTTTTCGTTTTTTAAAGGTGGGAGATTCTCTGGAGGAAGAGGCTTTTAACAAAGTTGATGCATCGGATATTTCGATTGAAAGCCTAAAAAAAGTGACTCTGGCTAATCTGCATGAATACCTTGCTTTTCGGCAGAGCCAATTGAACAATTCCCCGAAATCCAGAATGAGGAAAATTTCCAGTTTGCGAGGATTATATCGGTATCTGATGACACAAAAACTAATTTCAGAAAATCCGTCACTAGAGTTACGTTCCCCTAAAACCGAAAAAAAATTGCCTCATTATTTAACTTTTAAGCAAAGCTTTGAATTATTATCGGCGATTGACGGCAGATTTAAAGGTCGGAACCTTGCCATCATTACCCTATTTTTAAATTGCGGAATTCGTTTATCGGAACTTGTTGGATTGAATTATAACAACATAAACGATAGAAATCTCCGCGTACGAGGAAAAGGGAGTAAAGAACGCATTCTTTATCTCAATGATGCCTGTATTGAGACATTACGAGTCTATGAGGAAGAGAAAAAAGGGTATAAATTTAAAATAACTGAGCCGGAGGCATTGTTTGTCAGTCAACGGGGAAATCGGATTTCTCAACGAATGGTCCAAACAATGGTGAAGGATTTTATGCGAAGATGTGGGATTGACACTGATGTTTATTCCGTGCACAAATTACGCCATACGGCAGCGACACTAATGTATCAAAGTGGCGTTGACGTGCGGATTCTTCAAGAGATTTTGGGACATTCAAACCTTGGAACAACGCAGATCTATACCCATATAACGAATTCCCAGGTAGAAGAATCGATGAAATCCATTTCCATCTCGAATCAAAAAAATTTATCCGAAAAATAAGAATAGCACAACTGACATGTATCCCATATCGGTTGTGCTTTACTTTTTTTTGAGCTTCTCTAAAACTTTTAAAAAGTGGCTTGGAAGTTCCGATTGAAGCTCCAAATATTCTTTCGAAATCGGATGAATGAATCCGATTTTTTTGGCATGCAAGCATTGCCCGGAGAGTCCGAGTGTGTCCGCATTTTTGGGTGCATATACGGGATCTCCTACGATTGCATGGCCGTTAGCGGACATGTGGACCCGGATTTGATGCGTGCGGCCCGTTTCTAAGCGAAATCGAAGATGAGCATATCCCGGAAAGTCCTCTAAAACCTCATAGTGGGTTATGGCGGGTTTTGAATGAATGGGAGTGATTGCCATCTTCTTTCGATCTTTTGAATCCCGACCTATGGGGGCGTTTATCGTCCCTTTTAAATCTTTCAAATGTCCAATTACGATTGCTTCATATTCTCTTAAAAAGGAATGTTCTTTAATTTGTTCCGCAAGACTCAAGTGTGCCTCATTGGTTTTTGCCACAATCAAAAGGCCTGAGGTATCCTTATCGATGCGATGAACAATTCCGGGACGCATCATCCCGTTGATCCCCGATAATTCACCTTCACAATGGGCTAATAACGCATTGACTAAAGTTCCGTCCGGATTTCCTGCGGCAGGATGCACTACCATTCCTTGCGGTTTGTTCACAACCAATAGATGTTTGTCTTCATAAACGATTTCTAATGGAATATCTTGGGGAATCGCCTCAATGGGTTTCGGTTCAGGAATACGAATGACAACAACGTCTCCCCCTTTAACCTTCATGCTCTTCCCTGCCGGTTTTCCGTTTAAAGTAACGTTCCCTTGTTCAAGCAAAACAGAAACGGCCGAGCGGGAAAAAACCTGCTCGGCAGAATCGTTAAGGCATATGGAAAGATACTTATCAATCCGTTGCGGAAGGATTTCCGGAGGAACGGACAAGACACGCTCAATCATGGGTCAACGATCTCTCCTTTTGAGAAAAGGAACAGTATTGCAAATAAAATCATACCGCAACAAACGAAGATGTCAGCAACGTTAAAAACCGCGAAGTCAATAAGATAGAAATCAAACATATCAACAACGAACCCATGAAAAACGCGGTCAATTAAATTGCCAACACCACCGGAAAACGTGCAGACCAAGGCAATTCTCGCGAACGCAGAACGGACAATGCCCCGATAGAGCACAGCGAAAATGAGAGAACAAAGTAATATGGTCAGGATAATAAAAAACCAAGTTTTCCCGGCGAGAATACTGAATGCGGCACCGGTATTTTCACAGTAATGCAATCGGAATACACCGGGCCAGATCTCAAAGGTTGAAATCGGCTGGAGATTTTGGTAGGCCAGAGCCTTTACAAACTGATCCAAACCGACGATGGATACAAAGATCAGAGCATATCCAAGCCATTCAGATGCAGAACGCTTCATGAAACTCAATCTTCGTCGTCATCGAAGAAGTCGTCATCTTCGTCTTCCTCGTCGCGGAAAAAGAGCTTTTTCTTCTTCTTGGGCTCCTTCTTCTTTTTCTTCAATTCGTCTTCGTCAAAGAGGTCTTCCAATCCCTTGGATGCACGTTTTGCAGATGCACGTTTTGCAGATTTTTCAAACAAATCTTCATCAAAATCCGCAACCTCTTCCGCTTCGGAGCTTACGGAACCTTCACCGAAGGGGATAGAAATGGGCTCCTCTTCCCCTGCAGAAGTACTTGCTTCATTAAAAGATTGATTTAAAATATCAAGCGTTTCGGAACCGATTTTAATATCCTCAAACTTCATATTGGGAATATCTTCAATCATCTTAATATGGGCAGAATAGGTGTCCAGCAACGAATTCTTGAAGGTTTCGATTTCACCGGTCAATTTCTGGGTAATGGCGTTTTGACGGTTTGCTTCCTGCTGAGCCGTTTCAATCAGTTTCTTTGCGTAATCTTCCGCATCGGCGACCAGCCGTTGAGCCTTCTTTCTGGCTGCTTCCAATTCCTCGGACGGTTCCTGAGGAATTACCACGGGGGCAACTTCCGGCTCGGGAGCAGGCGTGACAGAGTTTTCGACCAGCTCGTTCAGCTTTTCGGTCAAAAGGTTCACCTTATTTTTCAGTGCATTTCGCTCCTCGAGAAGGCGGGTATAGTCCACGAGGATTTCATCCAAGAATTGATCGACTTCGTCCCCTTTGTATCCGCCGCCCTTGGTGCTGGTAAATTCTTTTGTTTCGATTTCTTTTGGTGTAATCATAATGGTTATCTCCTTACGTGAAACTTTATTTTTAAAATTTGAGTTCCGGATCAAGGCTCGCCGCAATATCGCCGGTGACCTCGATTCCACCGGGGGTTATAAGAAAGGTATTCGCGGCAATTTTCTTGGTATTTCCTTGCATTGCATATGCAACCCCGCTCAGAAAATCAATGAAGTGCCGTGCATCCTTTGCTATCAGTTCCAAGTTGAGAATCACCGATTCGTGATTCAACAAATGATCCGCAATGGAAAGAAGCTGATCGTTGGAAGGATCGTTTGGACGGAACAGAACAAATTGTTTCTTAGCCTTCCCGGGAACAGCCGACGAAGGGGACTCCTTTCTGTCCGGAGAAATCGGTTCATTTTCCAACTCAAATTCCTCGCTCTCATCCTTGGGAGCAAAACGGTCGAATAATCCCATAACAATACGTCCTTTCTCTTTTTTATAGGTATAGCGCGGTTCCGACGCGAATCATATTTGATCCGTAACGCACAGCCGTCGCATAATCACTGCTCATTCCCATAGACAATATATCCATAAATTCGTCATAGGGCTTATTTTTCTTGTATTTCTGATAAATATCGTACATTCTGCTGTAATACTCGTCTTTTGTCTCAATCGGCATAATTGCCATCAAGCCGCGAATACGAACGTTTGGTAATTTTAAAACTTTTTGTATCAGAGCATCCAGTTCTTCTTCCGAGACGCCGTATTTTTGGGGCTCTTTCGCAATATTTACTTGAATCAGAATGTCTGTGATTTTATCGGAAAGTGCAGAACAACGATTGATTTCTTCTGCCAGGTGAAGAGAATCCACGGAGTGAATCAAATCCGCAAGGGAGATCGCCTTTTTCACTTTATTTGTTTGAAGATGTCCAATCAAATGTCGCGTTCCAATCATCAGAGAGGCCCGCTCGGACAATGCCTGAACACGGTTTTCTGCAAAATCCCGCACCCCAACAGATGCAAGCTCCGGGAAGACGCTGGAAGGCTGATTTTTCGTCACGGCGACAATCGTAACGGCTTGTCCAATCCCGTTTTCAGAAACAATGCGGGAGACTTCATGTTGAATACGCAAATAGTTTTCGTGAATCATCAGTGGATGTTTACTACCTTTCCGTCGTAAACTTCTTTTCCGCCAACAACTACCGAGTCATTTTGGATCAGAGTTTTTGTGGACGATTGTGTATTTGGAGCTACAATTGCAAAATCTCGTTCCTCACTGTAAAAAAGAACGCTGACCGGCTTGAATACCAATTTTGCCCCGGAGAGCACATATACCCCGGTCTCCCCTTCCAGGACGCGAATGGCATCTTTATCAACACGAAATCCCGTATAGGACTCCAAAATAATCTGGGCATTGCAGATCCGAAGGGAGTAAAGGGCCTCGTCAAAGGAAGAAGATTCAAACACAATGGAAATTTCGCCGTTGGAAGGCTGGGAAACCTTTGAAACAGTCATGGTCACCGTCTGAGGGCCATAAGCGGCGGTCTCAAAACGCAACGTCCAAAGGGAACCTATGGTAAACCGTTCTTGCTCTGCAGAAGGAACCGTACAAAGATAGGTCCAATAAGAAAAATGCTGTAATTTCCCTACGTAATCAGAGGGACGTGTTTGAGGGGAGGTTGCAAGTAGCGACCGAAGGGCATCCGGAGTGCAATCTTCGTATTTCGAGGCCTTTAACGATTCAAATCCGTCGTATTGGGAAGAAAAATAACCGGCCTGAGATGCCTTAACGGCAGTTTGCTTTGAGCCGCCGACACTGAGCAGGGTCTTTCGGGTGGATTCGCAATTTGAAAGAATCTGCTGATAATAGGACTTATCTTCGGTAGCCTTAATATTTCGCTTAATAAAATAGGAAACCACCTGTTGGGCCGCATCAATATTTTCAGACAGATCCCCTTTTCGGGAAACCGTCAAATATCCTTCGATTGCATCCTTTGTCCGAGCATCTAACGTTTTCAGATTGTATTGCGTCGTAGAAGAAATACATTCGGTCAAAAGGGCAATCTGGCGGTCGATAGATTCTACGGCCAGTCGGTCTTCCGCTGAAATTTCAACCGTACTGTACGTGGCTACCGTATCACCAATAGAAACTCTTTCCCCATCCGAAACCTTATAGTCGATCTCTGCGGGATTTCCGTTTGCGGAAACAAAAACTTCGTCTCTTAATGCAATCCCGACTACGGGAAACGTATCATCATAGACGGTTGGGATGGCCGGTTCCACGGTAATTTCTTCCGAGGAAAAAATCGACGGAATAATGCTTGCCGCAAGGTAAATTAAAATCACGGCGACCATGGCCCAAAAGAAAAGAATACTGATTTTACTTTTCATAAAACATCAAATAGGAGAAATGGTAGAAATTGCGTGCTTGTAAATCATGCTTTCCTTCCCGTCCGATTCCAAAAGGATCACAAAATTATCAAAGCTCTTTACAATCCCACGCATCTGAAAACCGCTAATCAAATAAACAATGATCGGAGAACGGCTTTTTCGGGCGTTATTCAGAAAAAGTTCCTGAATATTTCCACGGTTGACATGATCCGCAGACTTCATTTCTTCTGTCATAATGAGTACCTCGCTGATGTTGTGTGCTGTATGAAGTGTACTTACATTTTATTATAACATATTTCCCGGTATTTGGCTATACGTTCGTAACAAGAGTTCAAAATATTGTCAAAATTCTCACGATCAATAAAGTGCCATTCGATCCGTTTGTCTCTTCGGAACCAGGTCAATTGCCGTTTTGCATAATTTCTGCTTTCCTTTTGAATTCGTGCCACCGTATCCTCCAGAGAGGATTCTTCGGAGAAATACTCCTCAAATTGGCGGTAACCAATGGCTTGACGGGCGGTTTTGGAACATTGGAGAGCCCGCAGTGCCTGAACTTCTTCCAACAGTCCTTCTTCCATCATTCCCGAGACCCGTTGATCAATTCGATTGTAAAGGACTGCTCGGTCCTCTGCCGTAAGGCCAAAGCACAGAAATTCATAGGGACTTTTCTTTTCCAATGCCCGTCGGTTTTGCTCCGTTTGGGTGATGCCGGTGTTGTGATACACCTCCAACCCCCGTAAAATACGTTTTTTATCCTTTGGAAAGAGACGTTGGGCCAATTCCGGGTCAATAGTTGCGAGCCTGGCAAGCATCTCCTCTCCCCCCAACCGTTCGTAATCCGATTCTAAGGATTTTCGGTAATCCTCGTCCTCAGTTTCTTCGGATAGGGTTAAATTTTGTAGAAAAGAAGATACGTAAAGCCCGGTTCCCCCCACTAAAATCGGTAATTTATTTCGGGATAGGATCTCTTGTACACAGCGGTTAGCATCATCCAAATACTGTTTCAGCGTGTATTCTTCGGTGGGCTCCAAAAAATCCATCAAATGATGGGGAATTCCGCATCTTTCTGCTTCTGTCGGCTTGGCAGTACCAACGTTCATTTTTCGGTAGATTTGCATGGAGTCCGCCGAGACGATTTCCCCATTCAATTTTTTGGCAAGCTCTATGGAAAGTTTTGTTTTCCCCGATGCGGTGGGGCCGACGATAACGACGATAAGAGGCTTCATGGGTCAACTCATTTCAAACGTTTAAATTGTTTTTCAATAGCTTTTTTGGTAAGAGAAAAGACGATTGGCCGGCCGTGGGGACAGTATTGCAATTCCTTTTCTCTCCGAAAATATTCGGAAATAAGTACCTCTAATTCCGGGCGAGTGGTCTTATTTCCGGAACGAATGGAAGCTTTGCACGCAAGATCGTAATAAAAGCGATCCATAAGGGATTCATCCCGGCCGACGGCCAAAGAATCGGCAAATTGCTGAAGCAGCGGCTCTGCCTGTTCCGGATCGATCAGTGCGGGAATTTCCCGGATCAGCAAATCATCCCCAAAGGATTCCAAAATAAAACCGAAACGGGAAAGAAAATCTGCATTTTCCGTCAAAATTCTGTTTTCCTCAATGCCCAAATGCAGAACGATCGGTTGCAACAACCCCTGGGCGGGAACGGGCCTTTTGCGGAGTTTTTCAAAATTGATCCGTTCGTGCAACGCATGCTTGTCGATAAAAAGAATCTGATCCTCTTTCTCAACCAAAACGTAGCAATCAAAGCTTTCACCGATGATCCGAAAGGATTGTTCCGTTTGAAACAACACCGGCTCGTCCTTCGGTTCAACAGTAACGAAGGTTTTTTTGACATTCCCGAAAACCTGCTGTGGTGTCTTCGGTGCCTCTTTTATGGATTCCTTGGGAATTTCGGGAACGTAGGAAACGTTTTGATTTGTCCTTGCGGCGGTAATATGGGGTGCAACGTCCCGAAGTACCATTTGGGGTACAGAATTATTCATTGCGGGAGGAGTAATCACCCAACCTGATGTGGAGATCTTTGTTTCCGGTGCGGACTTGGCCGCTACTTCCTTTGGTTGCTCAACGGTCTTTTTTGGGGGAGTTTTTGGGACAGTGGAGGCGACAGAATGTGTACTTTTTTCGATTTTTTCGGAAGATTTCAACGAATTTTCGGAAGAAAACACTTTTGAATACGGGTTAGCTTTTATGGGAGAAGCAACCTGAGCAACCCGTGGAGCCGGTGCTTCGATTTTCATTTCCACGATTCCGGAATCGGAGGTCAAGGCTGCCTCCGCGGCTTTCCGAACCGCGTATGCAACCGCTTGCTCTTCGGCAAATTTAACCTCCAATTTGCTGGGATGGACATTAACGTCGATCTTTGAAGAAGGAATTTCGACAAATAAGACACAAACTGGGACCCGGCCGATCAGCATTTTATTGTGATAGGCATTTTCCAGCCCGGAGGTTAAGATGGGAGAACGAACGTAGCGGCCGTTCAAAAAGAATATTTGCCGGCTGCGGTTTGCTTTGGAATAGACCGGTTTCCCGACCAGACCGTGAACCCGGACATCACCGCAAGTAACATCCGTTAAGAGGGACATATCGGTAAACTCTTTTCCGAAAACAGAAAAAACCGTTTGCACCAGGTCTCCGTTTCCCGGTGTTAAAAGCCGTTCGGTTCCATTCACCGAGAATCGAACGGAGATCCGGGGATGAGAGAGGGCCAGCCTCTCCACAACCGATTGAACGGCACCGGCTTCCGCCGGCTCGGACTTCATGAATTTTAGCCGGGCAGGGGTATTAAAAAACAAGTTATTTACCGTGAAAGAAGAACCTTCCGGGCAACCGCATTCTTCCTCGGACAAAATTTGCCCCTCAGAAATATCGAACCGGGTTCCGGCGGTTTTCCTATGCTCTTTGGTGGTTAGCGTCATATTGGAGACCGCTGAAATTGCCGCCAAGGCCTCTCCGCGGAAACCGAGGGTCGAGATCTTGTTCAGGTCCTCTTCCGTGGCAATTTTACTGGTTGCGTGCTTCAAGAAGGCTCTTTTCGCGTTATCCGGAGACATACCGCAGCCGTCATCGGTAATACGGATCAACTCAAGACCGCCCCTGCGAATTTCCACAGCAATATGCTTCGCACCGGCATCAATGGCATTTTCAACCATTTCCTTTACGGCAGATGCGGGTCGGTCGACGACCTCCCCTGCGGCGATCAAATTGATTATTGAGGAATCAAGCAGGCGAATATCCGGCATAGGTCTGTCCTTTCCTTTTATGAAATCAAATGTCTTTTGCTTGTTTTGCCAGACGGTAAAGCTCGTTCATGGCTTCGATGGGTGTAAGCAGGGTTACGTCAGTTTTTTTCAGGGTTTCGATAATTTCATCCGAATACGTTGACGTCATGGAGATCTGAAGATCCTCTTCGACGGGGATTCTTGGCGTTACCGGTCTCAAAGAAGGCTCAGACTCCAATTCGGATAAAACAACCTCTGCACGGCGGATAATTTCCTCGGGAACACCGGCAAGACGGGCAACTTCTACCCCATAGCTATCATCGGCTCCCCCTTCCACAATCTTCCGCAAAAACAGAATGTCCTTCCCCTTTTTCTTTGCAGCAATGTTATAATTACGCACGCCCGGAATTTCATCCTCTAACGCGATCAGCTCGTGATAATGAGTGGCGAAGAGTGATTTGCCCGAAATTTTTTGAGTTGTGTATTCCACCACGGCCCGGGCAATGCTCATTCCGTCGAAGGTGGAGGTTCCCCGGCCGATTTCATCAAAAATCATCAGGGATTTCTTGGTTGCATTTTTAACGATATACGCAACTTCGGTCATTTCAACCATAAAGGTGGATTGCCCCATAGCCAAGTCGTCGGATGCTCCCACTCTGGTAAAAATTTTATCGCAAACACCTATGGTTGCCGAGGATGCCGGCACAAAGGATCCAATTTGAGCCATCAGGATAATAATGGCAACCTGACGCATATAAGTGGATTTTCCGGCCATGTTGGGACCTGTGATAATTGCGGTTTTATGATCCCGGCGGTCCAGATACGTGTCGTTGGGAACAAACATATCGTCCCGAAGGACAGATTCCACCACAGGATGCCGCCCGTTTTTAATGTCAATAACGTCACTTTCATTGACAAAGGGGCAGGTATAATTGTTCTTCAACGCCACATGGGAAAGAGACAGCAACGCATCGAGGAGTGCAATCGCATCGGCCGAACGGCGAATTCGCTCCAGTGCATCGGCCAGTTGCTTTTTCAGCCCGGTATAAAGATCGTATTCAATCTGGACGATTTGCTCGTTGGCCGTGGTAAGCTGCAATTCAATCTCTTTTAATTCCGGAGTTATGTACCGTTCCGCATTGACAAGGGTTCCCTTACGGATGTAATACTCGGGAACCAAGTGAGCGTTGAGCTTGGTTACTTCAAGATAGTATCCGATAATTTTGTTGTATTTAATTTTAAGATTCTTAATGCCCGTCTTTTCTCTTTCTGCAGTTTCAATATTAGCAAGAACTTGCTTTGTATTGGAAAGCAGATTTTGCAATTCATCCAGTTTTTCATGGTATCCCGGGCGAATCATCTTTCCTTCCCGGATCAGCACAGGGGGATCGTCCACGATGGCCTGTTCAATCATGGAGCAAAGATCCTCGAGAGGGTCTAAATCATCGTAGATTTTCTTCAACAAGGGCGGATCCATAACCTTTAAGATCCGCTTAATTTCAGGAAAAACAGAGAAGCTAACACACAAGGCCCGCATGTCGCGAGGATTCAAGGTATCGTAAACGATCTTCGTCATCAACCGCTGAACATCCCGGACGTTATTCAAAAGCTCCCGCAATTCGGTCCTCTCCAGATGGGAGTCGTAGAGTTTGCGTACCGCATCCTGACGGGCCATAATCGAAGGAATATCCAGCAACGGCTTCTCCAAAAATTTTCGCAATTGACGGGCACCCATTGCAGTGCGGGTTTTATCCAGCACCCCGAGAAGGGATCCTTGCCGCTCCTTACCTCGCAGGGTCTCAACAATCTCCAGATTTCGCCAGGTAGAATAGTCCAATTCCATGTACTCCCCGTCGGTCACATGACGGAGATCCTTCATATGAGACAGATCGCACAACTGGGTTCTTTGGAGATAGTCCAAAAGTCCGCCCGCAGCCTTCAAGAGCAATTCACCCTCGGGGAGATTAAGATCCCGAATTTCTTTTCCCGTCTGCCGTTCAATTCGCTGGATACAATCCTTTAAGCGGAAGCTTTCGGACTCTCCTTCCTTCACGGAACAGTGTCCTAATTTTAAAACGTATTCCCGAATCAGAGCCGCATCCCGGGCGGTCTTATTTACATAGATCTCCCTTGGAGAATAACGGCAAAGATGGGACAACAATGCAGGATCGGCAAGTTTAAAGACATCCGTCAAAAAGAAATCACCGGTAGTTACGTCCGCATAGCAGAACGCAGCCTTCCCCTCGTCGGCACAGATTCCGACGATGTAGTTATTTTTCTTTTCATCGAGCATTGCGGGCTCGGTGACGGTTCCGGGGGTAATAACGCGGGTTACTTCCCGCCCCAGGACCTCGTTGGAGTTTTCCGCTTTATTTTGCTCGCAGATTGTCACGCTGAATCCTCTGGAGACCAGTCTGGAAATATAATTATCCACACTGTGGAAAGGCACTCCGCACATGGGAGCCCGTTCCTCCAGGCCGCAATCTCTCCCGGTCAAAGTCAAATCCAACTCCCGGCTAACGGTGCGGGCATCATCAAAGAACATCTCGTAAAAATCGCCGAGACGGTACATAAGGATACAATCCTTGTGGTGCTGCTTCAGTTCAAGATACTGCCGCATCATGGGAGACAGTTTCTCTACTGCAATGACTTCACCCTGATCTGTGATAATATCCGACATTGCTTTCTACGTCCTTATCTATAAATTCGCTGTCTTTTCAATCCGTTTAGTGACACCCGGAGCACCCGGAGCAATTTCCGCCACAGGAATGGGGCTCTTCCCCGGTAACGTGGAAATTGATAATTTGATAAACGTTATTGACCATTTCCTGAAGTGCTTCCGAAGCTTGAGAAAACTTCTTCATAACGGGATGAGAAGTCACCTTGTCATAGGCAGCGTTCATGGTATCCCGCATACTGTCAAGCATTTCACCGTTCTGATCTGCAGGGTCCTTTTGGAGCTCATTCATCAGCTGCATCCGGCGTAAATTATACTCGCCGATAAACATCTGGAGTTCGGAATCGGTTTCCTGCAAAGCTTTTGCTTCGTTGTAATTCTTGAATTCCTCACTGGCCTCAATGGCTTCGCCCAGTTCGTGGGCAAGTTTTGTAAGATCTGTCATAATAAATCCTCTTTCTTAATGTTATTTTAAAGTTAAATACGAATTAAATAAGAGCGGTGCCGTACATTCCCCAGTTTAAAGCACGGTCGATACGCACCGTAATTTTGGTTCCTTCCGGGAAATTGCCCCGAAAATGGACCAGTTTATTGCTATCCGTTCGCCCGTCGCAAAAGGCTGGATCCCTTTCATTTTGCCCCGTAACCAGTACCGTTACAACCTGTCCGACAAATTTTTGATTTGCCCAGGCTGACAATTCGCTCTGTAACTGACAGAGTCGGCGATAGCGATCTTTTTTGATGTCGTCGGGAATTTGCCCGTCCATCGTTGCCGCAGGGGTGCCGTTTCGGGGAGAGTACAAGAAAGTAAACAATCCGTCAAATCCGACTTGGCGGATCAGGGACAATGTTTCCTGAAAGTCATCTTCCGTTTCCGTGGGGAACCCCACGATGACATCCGAAGTAAATACCACATCGGGGATACGCTCTTTTGCATAGCGAATCAGTTTCAGATAATCCTCGCGGGTGTATTTTCGGTTCATTAGCTGCAAAATCCGATCGCTCCCGGACTGGAACGGTAAATGGATATGCCTTGAAACGTGAGAACACTCCGAAATGGTATCAATCAATTTTTTTGAAGCATCCTTGGGATGGGACGTCATAAACCGAACGGTATAATCTCCCTCCATAGAATCGATCGACCGAAGAAGATCGGAGAAATCGAAATCAACGTCCAGATCGTTGCAATAAGAATTAACGTTTTGCCCCAGGAGTGTAATCTCTTTATATCCTTGCTTAATAAGAGACTCCACTTCTTTAATTACAAGCTCCGGAGCACGGCTTCGCTCTCTCCCCCGAACGTGGGGAACAATACAGTAGGTGCAAAAATTATTGCATCCGGACATAATTGAGACCCATGCCCGAGTCTTGTCTGACCGACGCACCGGCAGGCCCTCTGCAATATTCCCGTCGGAGGGGGCATTGTCGAAAATACGTCCGCCACTCGTCAATATCTGATACAAATTTTCGGGGAAACGGTAGAGTGCGTGAGGACCGAACAAAAGGTCGACGTGGCGGTATTTCCGACGGATCTCCTCTGCCACGGCAGGTTGTTGCATCATGCATCCGCAGAGGGCAACGATGGTTTCCGGATTTTTACGCTTCAGGGAAGCCAGCGAACCGACGGTCCCGTAAACTTTTTGTTCCGCGTGATCCCGAACCGCACAGGTGTTAAACAGGATAAAATCCGCCTCTTCCGTCTGCTCCGTGAAGCCAAAACCCATCTCCGCCAGCATGCCCTTAATATGCTCCGAGTCTGCAACGTTTTGCTGACAGCCAAAGGTACGCACGCAGGCAAGCGGGGGTGATTCCGGCT
>JAZTWH010000071.1:0-11249 GCA_045635765.1 Eubacteriales bacterium
AGACCTGTTATTTCGGAATCAACAGGGTACAAAATTCACTGTTTAATTTTCAAGGTTCATGACGGCCGTAAAAACCTCTGTTTTTTTGGCGCTTGAATAGTATATCACAAATTTTCCCGTTTGTCAAGCCCTTTTTGAAAAAAGTTTTTGATGAAACAAAAATGCAAAAAACGGAAAAAACCTTGAAATCTCAAGGTTTTTTCCGTGTCTATACCATTTTGGGTTAAAATATTTGTGCAAAAAATACAACACTGTCGTAAAATCAAAGATAAAACTGTCGATTTTGACCATACCGAACTTCGAACAGAAAACATCCCGAACATGGACTTTAAACGGAACCGGTTTGCGTTGTTCGTACAAACGATTCCCGTGCCACGCTCGGGAATTTGCGGTGTGGATATAATATAATATGAAAGGATTTTATTCGCAGAACAGATCTTCGTTCCGTCCGTCGAACACCACCGTCGGGGTTGCCTCGCCCCGGAGCACCGCTTCGCAGTAATCCGAAGGGGAAGTGAATCGAACCGGAGAGGAGACTCCACACAGACGCCGCTGAGGGGCATGAATGTCGGAACCGGCGGTGACGGGGAGGTTATAATTCCGGGCAAATTCTTCCGCCCGTTCGTTTTCAAAATCCGTGCGGTTGGCGTTGAGAATTTCAACGGCGTCCACGCTTCGGGGCAACAGCCGGATCAGATCAATATATCCTGCTTCCCGGAAGGGATGGGCGTGGACCACGAATCCTCCTTCGGATCGGGCGAATTGGCAGTACTGTCGCATGGGCATTTTCATAATTTCGGGGTGAGCCTTAAGCCAATCCCGTCCCAAACCGTAGGTGAGAACGTCGTTGCCCTGATAGGAATTCTCAAATCCGAAAAACACGTCGAGGCCGACCTTTTCTCCTTCGGCCTTGGCCCGTTCGTAGGATTCCAAAAATTGATCCACCGCGTCCTCCCATGGCAAGGATTGATAAGGAACGGCAGTATTGCCGTTAAAAAAGTGATCGGTGACAAAAATGCCGGTATAACCGTACCGATGGAATCGACGGACCTGCTCTTCCGGAGTTTGGCGACCGCATTTGCTTCCCACGGAGGTATGCAGATGGGTCTCGTAAATAAAGCTCATCAGTCTTTTTTCTCTACTTTCTTTTTGGTGCCGTCGGGATATTGAATATAGGTATTCTTCAACGTTCCCTCCAGGCTCGCCCGCATGGCAGCACGATATTCGTTGCGTAACCCTTCCCGTTCGATCTTTTCCTCTTCGGTCAATTCCCGGGTGCGGGAAATGCGGGTCAGTTCACTGATTCTGTCCAATTTCTTCTGATTCATACACAAAGCTCCTTTTGGATTCAACTGATTATAACATATCCTGAGGAAAATGTCAAGAATAAATCTGGTTATATATTTTTAATCAAAACTGACCATTGACATATGCCAAAATTTATGGTATAGTATAAAAAACTTGAATCCGCATCGAAAGGAATTTTTATGAAACAGAAACGAATCGTGACCGTCCAGGATATTTCTTGCCTTGGGAAATGCTCCCTCACCGTAGCGCTTCCCATTCTGTCCGCAATGGATACGGAGGCCTGCGTCCTTCCGACGGCCGTCCTTTCCACCCATACCGGGGGATTCTCCGGCTATACGTTCCGGGATTTAACCGAAGACATTGTGCCGATTCTCAACCATTGGGAGAAGGAAGGCTTTGATTTTGACGCCATTTACACCGGCTATCTGGGGTCCTCGGAGCAATGCCGGCTGATGATTGATTTGTTTGACCGCTTTGGGACCGATGACAATCTGATTTTCGTGGACCCGGCAATGGCGGACAACGGAAAACTGTATGCAGGCTTTCCGGCGGATTTTCCGCAAGAGATGCGAAAAGTCTGTGCTAAGGCCGACGTGATCGACCCAAATTTGACCGAAGCCTGTCTGATGTTGGGAATCGACTTTCCGGGGAAATCGGGATATACCGAAGAGTGGATCAAAGACGTTCTGAAGCAGCTCTGCGGAATGGGATGTGCAAAAGCGATCCTGACCGGGGTCGTATTTGGAGATCGGCAGGGTGCCATGGCTTATGACAGTACAACGGACACCTTCGCTTCCTATTTTGCAGAGAATTTGCCCGTGTCTTTCCACGGAACGGGAGACGTATTCTCTTCCGCTCTGTGCGGAGCCCTGGTTCGGGGACAGGACATGGAGCAGGCCCTGAAAACCGCCGTTAATTTCACCGTCCAAGCCATTAACATTTCGGCCGCAGACCCGGACCTGCCCCGGTACGGCGTTCGGTTCGAGGCGGCTCTGCCCGGCTTGATCCAAAGTCTTTAAAGCCCCGCTGCTATTGTTTCCCAAAACCGCTTCTTCTACCCTTTGCCAATCCGCACTGAATGACTGTAGACTTCATTTTTGGGAAACGTTCTTCGTCTTCCCTTCCGAAATAATTTTTCCGGTGCCACAAAAAACCACCCGAAGAGGGCTCAAACCTCCCTTTCGGGTGGACTTTTTTTAGTTTTTTAGAAACCGATAAGAAAACTCGGCTACTGAATTCCCTCGGTGCGAGGGGAGGAGGACGGTTTTTTATATAAAAATTCTCCCGCTGCAAGTCATGGCAACGGGAGAATATTTACTTTCTCGAAAATCTTAGCATTCCTTAAGGACATGAAACACTTATTCCTTGATCTTTGCCTTTAAGGATTTGGAACACTTGCTCCTTGATCTTAGCCTCTAAAGGCTTGGAACACCTTTGACTTTAAGGGCTCGGGACACTTGTTCCTTGATCTTAGAATTCCTTAAGGGCTCGGGACACTTGTTCCTTGATCTGGGACATTCCCTTGACGGTAGGGTGCTTGCAACACTTGTCAATCCCCTCCAGGGCCACGAAGGAGGCTCCGAACCGGTTGCAAGCGGATTTCAAGCCCTCGGTAATCTCCGGCTTCAGCTCCGAATTGATCAAAACCACGATGTTGGCCTCAGGTAACACTTCCTTAAGTCTGGAAACCATACAGCAAAGGGCGGGCAAAACGAAATAGAGATCCTTTTTCTCCCAGCCTTCATATTGCATTTCTCCCAGGGGAGCATCGGACCAGCTGTCGTTGGTTCCCCCAAAGAGGAATACGGTGTCGATTTGGTTCTGTTCAAAAAAGCCTTCCTTTTTCCGCAGATCCAGTCGATGTAAGAACGAAGAGTTTTCCGAGCAGTCCGTCCCGTTGTATCCCGTATATCCAATGGTAGACCCGGACCAACTGTCGTTGAGGATCAGAGATCCACCAGTCTCCTTCAGCAGAAGGTGCCACCAAGTCTCGGTGACGCTCCGTACGTCGGTGTTGCCTTCCTGCTCGGAATAGTAGACGGCATGGCCCTCGGGAACATATCCCTGAAAGGTGGAATAGCTATCTCCGATAATCAGTACGTTTTTTAAATCCATGATTCCAATTCTCCCTTTTCAATTTTTTAGGAGTCGTCTCCTTCAAACCCGAAGACTTACAGTAGACGCCTGCGGTCAACGGCAAACGAGAGAAGAAAACTCGTGGCAAAAAACTTCCTTTTCCGCCCCATAAACAGAAGAAGAAGCTTTTTCGTTATACGGGCAAGCCCGAAAATTTCAGGATAAATAATCCTTCAGAAGGTCCTTCAGCCGGGACAGGGGCTGTTCCAGTTCCGCAAGCTCCGGGTGCCACTTGCGTTCCCACTCCAGAGAAAAGTATCCATCGTATCCTTGATTGCAAAGGTGCTTGACCACAGGAAGGACGGGAAGCTCCCCGTCTCCCGGAAGCACGGGCTGATGGTCTACGGCATCCTTCAGGTGAATATGGCGGATATAGGGGGCAAAAATGTCGTAAAACTCTACCCAACGGTCTCCATAGACGCCATGGGTGGTGATAATATCCCAAATCAAACCGAAATTTCCCTTGTCCTTGCAGGCGTCTACCACGGGCATCAGTCGGGCTGCGGAGTTAAAATCCCCGTGGACCTCCAAAAAGACGTCTACACCCGTTCCCCGGGCCTCATCGCAAAGGGATGCAATCCCCTTGGCGGCCAGGGCAATGGCCTCGGCTTCTTTTTCCGGATCCCGGAGAAGGTCTCCAAAAACCCGAATGGCCCGAAAGCCAATGCGTTGAGCTATTTCAATGGCGGTCTTTCCTTCCCGAATCCCCGATTCATAGCATTTTTCATCGTGGAAGGAGCAGGAAGTTCCCAAAATCCAGGGGCAGATTCCGGCACGGGCAAACTTTGCCTTAGTTTCTTCCGTCCGTTCGGGAGAAAATTCGAGAATCTGGTCGTTGTCCACCACACCTTCGATTCCACGCACTTCCAAAACGGAAATATCAAACCGATTGGCAAAGGCGAGGACCTCATCGAAGGACATTTCGGGACATCCGAGGGTAGAAAAACACAGTTTCATCAAATTGGTTCCTTTCTTACGATTCCATTTCAATGCAGACTTTCCCTTGCTTCCCCGGGTAGGGATCTCCACCCGGGCCCGGTCTTTTTCCGGAAAATGTTCCCGAAAGGAAAAAATTTCTGAATGGAGGGAGAGGGAGAAGATAGCCTACGCAACGAACTCTTTCTGTTAGCTTCTCATGATTTCCGCGGGGCCTACATGGGAACTCTTTATGTCAGTTCTTGGACATGATTTCCGCACGGGCACGGCAAATTTCATTGCGAAGGGGCTCGCCCTTCTCAAGATAAGCGGCACTCTCTAGGAGCAGGGCCCGGGTGATATCCTTCCGCAGGTCGGTGGTCGGACCGCCCATGTGCGGCATCATTAGAACGTTGTCAAGCTGATAGAAAAGGCAATCTTTTTCCGGGGGTTCCTTTTCATATACGTCGAGAATTGCCTGGAAGCGGCCGGTGCCAAGCTCCTGCTCCAAGGCCTTTTGATCCACCACGGCACCCCGGGCGGTGTTGACAAAGACGGCGTCCTTCCGAATGAGGGACAGCAAATCCTTGCCGATCATATGATAGGTCTGATCGAAGAGGGGCGTATGCAAGCTGATGACGTCGCATTGAGAGAAGATCTCTTCCAGACTTGCCTGGACCAGACCGTATTTCGCCACGTCCTCTTGGGGAAGGGGCTTGATATCGTATACCATGATCTTTACACGGAAGGGGGCCAGCATCCGAACCACATTTTTGGCAATGGCTCCGTAACTGACCAGTCCCACGGTCTTCCCCAACAAGCCCCGGGTCCGGGTCGATGCATTGCTCCATCTTTGTTCCTTCTGCAATTGATAGGTATATCTGGGAATCTCCCGCAGAGACGCAAGGATATAGGCGACGGTACCTTCCGCCACGGATTCGGCGAAAAAGCCGTTGCCCGAGAGGACCCGAATCCCCCGATCCCACATGGCGTCGCTGACGAAGGGGACCACCGTTCCGCCCAAATGGGCCAGAATCTTCAGATTGGGAGCCCGGTCCAAAATAGCCTTGTCCAGCCGGGGAGAGCCCCACAGGGTCACGTAGACGTCACTGTCCCCAATGCGTTCCGCAACTTCTTCCTGAGTCATCTGAGCATTGCTTTCATTCCAGATCACTTCCCCCAAGGACTCCGCCAAACGAATATTTTCGGGAGTAAAAAAGGTGTCAAATATAGAGTTTTTGGGGCAAGAGACAAAGGTCTTCATACAAGAATCTCCTTCACTGATTTCTCGGTATTCTCATTTTTTACGGAATTCGTTCCAACGGTTTTTCAGCCCCCACCCTTCCGGGAAGGGGCAGCGGGGCTGGAGAGGCAGCAGTCCCAAAGGCCGCCGAGACCCCCAAATTGTCCTACGTTGGTCTTTTGGATTCGATTTCCTATATTATAGCATACGGCCATGGGTTTGTCAAGATTTTTTGGGGGAATTTAAACAGAAAAATTGCTCTTTTTCGGGAAGTCCGGGAGCCGGGTTAAAAGAACGGAGGGAGGTCCCAAAATATCTTCCTCACACCGGCCCGGAATTCAATCGTTGTAAATTTTTTTGCCATCAAAAAACGCCCCGGGGATGATTCCCGAGACGTTTTTTCGCTCTATTATTTTATGATTAAGCTTTCTTCTTGCGGAATGCGTACAGGGCTCCTGCCGCCAAGATCACTCCGACGCAAAGGCCGGCATACAAGAGGACGGCCCGGTCCGAGGTGGGAGGGTTTTTGTCCGCGATGCCGATCACGTAGAAGGAGGCACCGGTGGCGGTGAAGGTCACCTGATTGCCCTGATAGGAAGCAGAAATTACTTCTTTCTTCCCGGAAGAATCCAACCCATAGACGACAACGGTTCCCTCCGTTCCTTCGGGAACGTCTAGGGTGACCTTAGCCCCTTGATTGGAGACTTCGTTTCCGTTCCCATCGGTGCAGGAAAGGTAGTAGGGAGAAAGGACCTGTACTTTCTTTCCGAGGCTGGACTCGATCCATTCATAGGCTTCCTGTTCCGATTTCTGAACGGGATGGATGCTTATGCGAGTGGCCGCGGCAGGCAGATCTTCAACAGAAAAATCCGTCCCGTCGGGCAATTGACCTTCCGTCTCCCCCTGGGAAACGGAGGAAGAGACTCCCGGAGAGTTGTTAATATACTTCACCGTCAAGGTCTGGGAAGCACTTCCGGGCAGATTCGTAATGGTTTCTGCACAAAGGGGAAACGCCGCAGAAATCATGATCACGGTGCAGAGCAGGAACATCAAAAGTTTTTTCATACTTCACCCTCCAGTTGTGCAACGGTCGTCACGGTGACGGATCCGCCGCTGTAA
Organism: Eubacteriales bacterium; assembly: GCA_045635765.1. GTDB lineage: Bacteria > Bacillota > Clostridia > Oscillospirales > UBA644 > RGIG995. The sequence continues at coordinate 6,722 of JAZTWH010000071.1, forward strand.
TAAGTCCCAGGTTGATAGGACATCAATTTCAAATTCAGTTTTTCGCCGTCGTTGGGTAGCACTTGAAAGGTTATTTCGGGCAAATACTCTCCGGGCCGAATCAGGCCGGTTTCGCCCAAAACCTCACCCTTCTCATTAAGGATCCGAAGCTTAAGCCACAGGGTGTTTTCCTCGGGGTTGGTAAAATAAATTTTTGCGGTGTTGTTTTGGATTCGGAGCTCCCCGCAGAGCGATGCCCGAAAGGACATCCCTTGCTTATAGATCTCGCTCCATCCCAAATCCTCCGAAACGGTAGGGGTTCCCTTCAAGGCAGAAGGATCAAATTCCGGGGGCTCAAAGGGGGGAGCCGAGGGCTTTCCCGTAAGGGCAAGCACAACGCACATGGCAACTAACAGGACCAGAGAGATCCCGGCCAAAAGGAAAATCAAACGCTTTTCCCCAATTGATTTCATCGTGAGAACCACAGCCTTTCTGAATACTCTGATCTGTATCCGCCCCGAAGAGCACACACAGATCAGAGGCCAAGGCGGAGGGAGGGTCGCCCTTCCCTCCGCATCGGCATGATAACAGTTCACAGTGATCGCAACATTGTTTTTATACTTTGTTTAAAATAAAGATTCCCTAAGGAAATTAGGCAGCAGCGGTGATAGTAACGGTAACGGCAGGAGAAGCGTTTGCAGCGAGGTCACCAGAAGCAGTTACAGTGAATACCTTAGAGGGAGCCTGTGCAACTTCGGTTTCAACAGCAGAGTCGATTTCACCGGCAGCGGTGACATCAAAGCTCACACCGGAAACAGCAGCAACACCAACGGAAGCGTTGACTTTTGCGTTAGAGTGGTTGGTGACAGTGATGGTAGCAGTGGAGTCGGTCCAGCTATCTGCCTTGACAACATCGTATTCATGGGATTCAGGATTCCAACCCAGAGCACCGGCATTGTAAACGACGACCATATCAGTCCAAGATACGTCAACGGAATAAACAGGAGTTTCGTCCACAGTAGAGGTATAGGTAACGGTCAGATTTTCGGAAGCGGTGTTGGAACCTTCGGTAGTGGTCAGGCCTTCAACATCAGCAGCAAAAGCAACAACAGACAGAGTAGCGATAAGAGCGAGAGTCAAAAGAAGTGCGAATACTTTTTTCATGATTATTTTCTCCTTATTTTATCTTTTTTATTTAACAATATAGAAAAGGGAAACAATGGAGCGATCACTGTGATTTGGATGTAAACGTATGTTCCCCCATCTATTACTGTTTCGAAGAAATTATTCCGTCACGTTGACGGTGATCTCAACCTGTGCGTCAACCATGGCTTTTTCGCCCGTTTCCGGGTTATACATGCTGACGACGAATTTCCCCGCATATCCTCCGGGTTGAAGCAGAGACAGGGCGTCTTCCTTGATGGGAAGGGTGGAAAGCTGTTTTCCCGGAATCAAAAGATCCGATTGGGCGAGCAGCGTATCCTGTACGATAATCTGGAGCACCATATTATTCAGAGAGCGGCCGGGGTTCTGGAACATCATGGACATGGTCTTTTCGGAAAGATCCACGTTGACCACGTTGGAATAGGTCAGGCCCACGGCACTTCCGCCCTGGGGGGCGTCCAGTTTATCGGTGGAATCGTTTTCAATATCGGTCGCGTTGGTATCGGTCTGGATGGGTGCGTAGTCGGGAGCAAGAATCCCGGGGGATTCTGGTTCCCGGAAGAAGATCGCCCAAATGCTGACCCCGGCAAAAACCAGAATCAGCAGGATCAAAAGAATGATAATGACGGTATTTGTTCTTCCTGCCGTCCTACGTGCCGATCGGGAAGTAAAACTCATAAATTTCTCCTTAACGTTCTCCGATTCTACGGGGATTTTTATTCCTTATCGGGGGAAAACCGTTCCCCCGATAAGGCGAGAAGGGTGAACCGGTTGGAAATTACTGATATGCAGGGTTCACCGGGGACACTTTGTAGAAGGCAGAGTTCGTATCAAACACACTCCCGGTGGAATCAACGGGGATTCCCATATGGATCGCCAGATCGTTGCTCCAGGTGACCACGTGGAGCCCGTGGGACCGGCTGGGATCAGAGTTCTCTACGGCATCACTGTTATACCCGACAGGAGTCATAACCATAGTTCCGTCCTCGAAGCAGGCGATACCCTTGATGTAACTGTTGCCGCCGGCACCAGTTCCGCAGTTTTCGCCACCTGTTCCGCACTGGTAGCAGGCGGCAGCCTTTTCGTAGGTCAGAGAAACGGAATCAAAGATCCAAACGGCCTTGTTACCGCTAAACAAGTACTTCCCGGGCTGTCCGTAGAGAGGAGTAAAAGCATGGCCTTCTCCATCGGACTGGGAGAAGTTACATTCCTTATCGGTATAGGCGAGTGCTCCGTTATTAATAACCACTTGGGCAATGGTGTTGTCATGCAAGACCCACAGACATTCCTGTGCAGGATCCCAGAAGACACCGTGTCCGTCTGCTGCGCCGCCGCCCTTAGTCAGAGCCAAAGTTGAATCGGCAGCGAGGGTAGAGCCGGTGGTAGTACCGGAATACGTAGAGGAGGCGTAGTAATGAAGCTTTTTTTGCGTAGTGTCTGCCACAATCAGGTCTCCGTTGGGGAGCAATTCCAAGTCGTGGGGCGAACTGTCGCTAACTTTAAAGTGCGCCTTAGTGTCCTTCGTATTGTAATCAATGACCCAGACATAACCGGAAGAGGTAGCGGCGAGAACCACGTTGTCCCACTGAGGAGGATGCTGACGCATCTTCACGGTGGAAAGTTTACCCCTACCTATAGCATAACTAAAGCTCCATTCCCAGTCACCCTTCGTCAGGGTTCCGTCTTTATTTACGTTGTAAACTTCAATGGAACTTCCGCTAAAAGAAGTGTTGGGACTGTTGGTAACAAAGAAGGAATGGTCGATGGCAGAGGTATAGGATTCCGCTGCTCTCAGAGAGAGGGTCAAGGTCCCGATCACAACTCCTTCCACCTCCGTGGAGGGACGATCGCCGTTCAAGGACACGGTGTAAGTCAAATCCTCGTTGGGTGCAAGATAGAGGGATCCCGCGGCGTTTCCGCCGTTGCTTGCCTGAATGGAGGGAACAATGAAATCGGCATATTCTTCTACCGCCGTATAGAGGAGATTCAAGCGAACCGTGGTGCTACCGGTATTGGTGACCCGTACCGTTGCATCGGTAATCTCATCGCCGGTCTTATGAACCCATTGGCCGCCTACGACGGTGTGGGTTTCGGGAACCCAAGTGCCGTTTTCAAAGAAGAAGGTCATTCCGGACCATTCAATGTTGACACCGGTATAAATGGCCTGACCGTCGACAAACTGAACGACGGGTTGATAGGTAAAGGCAACGGTTTGATTTTTACTCAATGCGTAAGTCTTTCCGTTGATCAGGTACTGGGCTTTGCTGCCTTCCGTAGCAAATGGAGCAGAGAAAGTCCAGAGGTCCGTTCCGTTGTAGGAAACGAGAACGCCCTTTCCTTCATTCAGAGGATTGTAGTACTGATAGGATGCTCCTTCACCCCAATAGATCCAGTTGGGAGATGCGGGAACGCCCCCGGAAATGTTTCCATCGGCCCACACCCGGTCATAGTCTTTGGACGGGGCTGTATCGTCTCCGATCGCCCGGGCCGCGTTTCCTACGAAGGTATAACCGGAAACCACGGCGTCGGCAGAGAAGGCAGTATCGTAAACGTGGGAGTTGCCCGAGGCCTGAATCTTAGAGGTATGAGCAAGCACGACGCCTCCGGTATATTGATAGTTGGAGGTAAATACGCTCTTCTCCGCAGCATTGGGGCCTTGGGCTATCCCGAAGGGGATGGCCATCTTGCCTTCCGCGGCGTAGATTTCCAACTGTCCGTCGGAAACTCGAACACCTCCGGCTGTTTTCCAAGAATCTGCCATGCCCTCGCGGGTACACAGGAGAATTCCTCGGTTGGATTCATGATACAGGTAGATCTTACCTTCATCCTGTACGTTGATCGTTCCGGGATACAGGACAATAGCACCGGCAGATCCGGCTACAACACAACCCGAGTAGGTTCCTCTATGATACACGGCAAGACCGCCGTTTCCGGAAACGCTCAAGGAACCGGAATTGATCAAAATAGAAGCACCGTAGGCGTTGGTTCCGTTGGTTTCAACGATCACGTCACCGCCGGTAATGTCAATTCCCTTGGTAGTCTCTGCGGGAGAAACAACGATACCGGATCCCACCGAATTAGCAGCAGTTCCCAAAAACTCCGTAACGACGTGGAATCTACCGCCGGAAACGCTCAGATCTCTAGCGATAATCGTATCTTTTTTAGCATTTGCAGTAACCGCCGCATCACCGGAGATGGAAAGAGTCCCGGCTGCCGCGTAAATGGCACAACTGCCACTAGCTGTAGCAGAAACCTCACTGCCGGAGATAGACAGGGCCCCCGCTGCGTAGATTGCATTGGAAGGTGCAACAGCTGTGACCTGACTATCGGAGATAGAAATGGTGGCACCGTCTGCACTGATTGCTTTGGAATCAATTGCGGTGGC
>JAZTWH010000072.1:0-21596 GCA_045635765.1 Eubacteriales bacterium
GGGACAGTTTCCAATCCCACATCCGCCGTTGGCAGTTAAGGTGGCCGCCATAATGGGCAGAATGCTGTTTTTTGCACCTTGAATATCAATGACTCCGCACAGGGAATTCCCTCCCTCAATCCGGAACTTCGGCATAATATGTACCCCTTTTTTCGGAATTCATTCCATACTATGCCAAGGGAAACAAAAGGTGCAGGTTACTTCAAAAGACCTTCTATTTCATCGCAGATGCGAGCCGTTGCAGAGGGGTGAGCCAGGGTACGGGCGGCCCGTTCCATATCGCAGAGACGGCCCCGATCAAAAACCAGATCACAGACGGTGGCGTAAAGGACCTCCCCGGAAAGCTCCGACTCTTCCAGTAAAACGGCGGCACCGGCGTCGGAATAGGTTTTCGCATTAAAAAACTGGTGATTTTCCGTGACGTTGGGGGAAGGGATCAAAATGGACGGCTTTCCCATTGCGGCAAGCTCCGTCAGGGTCATGGCTCCGGAACGGGCAATGACCAGGTCTGCCGCAGCCATCCGCAAGGGCATATCGTAAATGTATTCCCGGACCTGAATTCGGTCATAGGCAGAAAGGAGGTCGGAAAGAGAATCGCAAAGATACGAATAATCCCGGGCAGCACCGTGACAAAGGGTCATGGCCTTTTCGGGAGCAGCCAAGCGGGCAAGCTCCATAAAGGTATCGTTGATTTTCCGGGCCCCAAGGCTTCCGCCATAGGAAAGAACGTAGGTCTCATCGGGAGAAATACCCAGCTTTCGACGGGCTTCTTCCTTGGTTACGGTAAAAAATTCCCCGCTGACCGGGTTGCCCACCACGCTGCACTTGTTTTGATCGCATTTCAGAGGCCGGGCAAGGGGAAAGCTTAACAGCACCCGATCGACCTTGGGGGCAAGCATTTTGGTCGTAACGCCGGGGAAGGCATTTTGTTCGTGAATTAACGTACGGCAATTCATCCGGGCTCCTTCGGAAACCACGGGGGCACTGACGTATCCTCCGGTGCCGATCACCACATCGGGACGAAAGCGGCGGATTACGTCGCGGACCTTTCGCCGGGCGGAGAAAAATTTGGACACGGAGGAAATATTATATTTGATTGCACCGGGAGAAAAACTCCGACGCAGCCCGGAAACCTCAATGGTTTGAAAATCAAAACCGGCCCGAGGGACCAGATCTGCCTCCAAATGATCGTGGGTTCCCATAAAGAGGAATTCCCCGTCGGGATGGCGACGACGCAGTTCCCCGGCAATGGCAAGGGCAGGATTGATATGCCCGGAGGTCCCTCCGCAGGCGAATAAAAACTTCATAAAATCATGCCTCTTTCCCGGAAAAGAGCCGAGACCTTTTTCCGTTATTTTTACGATCTGGATCGGGGATGGGAGAATCCTTTTCCAGGTTTGCATATCTTGAGATCTGCAAAACGATTCCCATCTCCCCCAGCAAGACCACCAACGCCGTTCCCCCGTAACTGAAGAAGGGAAGGGAAATCCCGGTAACCGGGAAGGCACCGGAGACGACGGCAATATTAAAAATGGTCTGAACCGCCAGGCGGGAAATGATTCCCACCACAATGAGGGACGAAAATTTATCGGGAGCCTTGGATGCAATATAAAAGCCCCGGGCGATTACGAAGGCGAAAAGTCCCAAAACCAGCAGGGCGGCGATCCACCCCATTTCCTCGCAGAAAACCGAGAAAATAAAGTCGTTCTGAGGCTCGGGAAGATACAGGTATTTTTGCCGGCTATTGCCGAATCCCAGCCCCGTCAAGCCCCCGGACCCGATGGCGTAAAGGGATTGCAAGGCCTGATACCCTTCTCCCGTGGGATCCAATTCCGGGTGCAACCAATAGGCAATCCGCTTCTGCATATATTCTTCGCTGAAATACAAGGTCACGGCTCCGACGGCACAGACCAGGCCGATGGGGACCAGCTGCAGGATATTGGCACCGGCAGCAATGATCATCATCAAACCGATGGAAGCCACGAGAATGGCACCGGAAAGATGAGGCTCAATTCCTACCAACAGAGCACAAACGCCGAAGATAATGCCGGGGAACACGATGCCTCGCCAAAAATTACGGATTCTCAGTTTGGGGTTGGAAAGATAAGCCGCAAGGAGAATGATGACCGCTACTTTGGCGAATTCCGACGGCTGAAACTGAAAAGAACCGATGTAGAGCCAACGTTTTTCCGAGTCGTTACTCAAGAACAGAACGGCACCCAACAATACGACGCAAACACCGTAAAAAACCGGTGCGATTTTTTTATAAAACTTGTAAGGAATCCAAGAAAGGCCCGTCATACCCACCAATCCGATGGCGGCAAAAACGCCCTGCCTTGAAATATAATAATAGCTGTTCCCGGTTTTTTGCAGAGCCTTGGCATAGCCGGCGGAATAAAGAGTGGCAAGGCCAATGGCCAAAAGCAACAGCACACCTACGAGAAACGGAAGATCCACGCTGGTCAACCGACGGGAACGGGAAGAAAGGGATCCTTTTTTCATGCCAATGCTCCTTTCGATTTAATTGAGGAAAAAACGTTAAGAAAAGTAAGAAAATACCCAAATCAGTACCAAGGCACAGGCAAAAAGAGAGCATCCGCCGAACATGAGACAAATGGTCCGTTCGGAGTATCCACTCAACTCAAAGCTGTGGTGAATGGGGGGCATTTTGAACAAACGCTTGCCGTGGGTGATCTTAAAGTAACCGACCTGGATCATGACCGAAAGGGCCTCGCAGAAGTAGACGATGCCCACCAAAAGAATGACCAAGGGCATATCGAGAGCGAAGGAAAGGCCCACCACCATGGACCCCAAAAAGAAGGAGCCGGTATCCCCCATCATGATTTTGGAGGGGTACCAATTGTAGACCAAATAGGCCACGCAGGAGCCCAGAAGGCAGGCCGACAAAATCGACACGTCGGTGAGCTTCATCAAGGCCCCGGTGACGCAGAAAAATGCGGCTACGGGCAAGGTGACGGTGGTACAAAGGCCGTCCACGCCGTCGGTGAGATTCACGGCGTTGACGAATCCCACGATCAGAAGGATGGCAATGATGTAATAGAGGATGGAAAAATTCCAAACCACCCCAAAGACGGGAATTAAAAGGGAGGTGGAAAAGCCGTTGCGGATTCCCATGTACAGAAGAAAACCCACGCAAAGGATTCCCTGGAAGGCAACCTTCTGACCGGGAGTCAGCCCGTCGTTGTGCTTCCGGCGGATCTTGGTCATATCGTCGGCGAATCCGATCATGGAAAACAACACCGAAAAGATCAGGACCGTCATGGCCACGGAAGGCCCCTGAACGGAAGCAAGGGTCTCCCCTTCTTTGTAGAATTTAAACCCAAAGAAAAGGAAGGAAACCACGGTAGACACGATAAAAGCAAGGCCACCCATGGTGGGGGTTCCCTGTTTTTTCTTGTGCCAGGAGGGGCCGTCCTGGATGAGGATCTGCTGTCCGAATTTCAAACGGCGTAAGACGGGAATCAGCAAGGGAATTACAATCATTCCCACGACCAGGGCACAGAGAAATCCCAGAACAGCATACAGATAATCGGGCATATCACATGTCCTCCTGCGGTTTTTTATCATTCAGAAAGTATTCGATGACCTTTTCTGCGTGCATTCCTCGGCTTGCCTTAAAAAGAATGACGTCGTCCTGCCGGGCCACCAGCTTCAGATTGATGGCCGCCTCCTCGGGCGTACGGCAAGGGATTCGTTGCAATACTCCGGCAAGGGATGCCCCTTCCAGATAATCTTGAGCGAAGTCTCCGTAGGCAATCAATACCGAGATCCCCTCCAAGAGGGCACCCACGTCCCGATGAAATTCGGGGGAACGGGGGCCCAGCTCCAGCATATCGCCCAAAACGGCGACCTTCCGGCCCTCCTTGCTCTTGAGGACGTCAATGGAGGCCTTCATGGAGGTGGGGGAAGCATTGTAGCAATCTTCAATAAGAGTCATGCCGTTTTCCTTGCGGATATTCTGACGCATGGGGGCTTTTTCCATCCGCCGAAGTCCTTCGCCGATCGACGAAAGGTTCATCCCGCAGAGGACCCCAACGGCGATGGCGGCCAAGGCGTTATAGACGTTATGGATGCCGTCGATGGCAAGTTGGACGTCCAATTCGCCCACGGGAGTTTTTGCGGTAAACCTGACCCCCTCACTCAGGACGGCAACGTTATATGCGTAATAATCGTATTCGGGGGAATTCAGCCCGTAGGTGACCCGTTTTTGCTTCGTCTCGGAAACAGAGGCAAGGAAGGGATCGTCTCCGTTTATCACTAAAATTCCATCGTCGGACATTCCGTCGACAATTTCCATTTTTGCCTTGAGGATGCCTTGCTGAGAGCCGAGGTATTCAATATGGCACATGCCGATGTTGGTCAAAACCCCAATATCCGGCCGGGCAATGAGGGATAACTCGGAAATTTCTCCGAAATTGCACATTCCCATTTCCGTAACGACCATTTGGTCGGTGGGGGCCACGTGAAGGAGGGTCAAGGGAAGGCCGGTCTCACTGTTCATATTTCCTTGGGTCTTATAGGTAGGAAAAGACTGGGACAGGACGGCGGAAATAAATTCCTTGGTGGTGGTCTTCCCCACGCTTCCGGTTACCGCCACTACCTTCAAATCGAGACGGTTGCGATACCAGGATGCAAAATCCTGCAGAGCCTTCAGAGGATCGGAAACCAGAACCCGGGGCAAATCCGAGTCCACCTCCCGCTGGATCAAGAGGGCGGAGACCCCTTGCTCTTCGGCCTTATGGATGAAGTCGTGGCCGTCCACTCTGGCACCCTTCAGACAAACGAAAAGGTCTCCGGCGGTCCCTTTTCGGGAATCAATACAAAAATCGGAGAATTCGCCGTCACGCAGGCATTTTCCGCCTACGATCTCTGCAAATTCGGACAAACGAAAGGTCATTTAGTATCCTTCTTCCTTCAGAATTTCCCGTGCAATTTCCCGTTCATCGTAATGAATGATCCCATCGGAGAAAACCTGCCAGGTCTCGTGGCCTTTTCCGGCAAGCAGGACGGTGTCGCCCGGCCTTGCGGTTTGAATGGCAACACGGATCGCCTGGGTCCGATCGGGGATGACCTGACAGCAATTCCCTTCGGTGCCGCTGACGATTTGGCGGATGATCTGATCGGGATCTTCGGAACGGGGGTTGTCGGAAGTAATTACGGTAAGGTCCGCCAATCGGGTGGCAATCCGTCCCATTTCAGGACGCTTACTTCGGTCCCGGTCTCCGCCGCATCCGAATACGACGATCACCTTTCCGACAGTGGATTCCCGGAGGGATCGGAGCACGTTTTCCAATCCGTCGGGAGTGTGAGCATAATCAATAAAAAGGCGGAACGGGAGATCCCCGCGAATCAGCTCCATCCGTCCGGGAACCCCGGGAAAAGTGGAAAGAGCACGGACGCAGACATCCGGGTCAAGGCCAAGACATTCCGCCGCGGCAAGAGCCGCTAAAGAGTTATAAATACTGAACCGACCCCAGACCGGGAGGAAGACCTCCCTCTGTCCGGAGGGGGAACATGCAAGGTAAGAGACGCCGTCACCGGTCATGGAGACTCGGCGTGCCCGAAAATCTGCGGCGTGGGCCGCGGAATAGGATAAGGATCCGGGGCAGGCGAGAAAGGGGGCCGCGTAGTCGCTGTCGGCATTGATCAGCCCCTTGCGACACTGAGAAAAGAGTTTTAGCTTTGCATCCCGATAGGATTGCATGGACCCGTGATAATCCAGATGGTCCACCGTAAGATTTGTAAAGATTCCCAATTCAAAGGAAATCCCCACGGTGCGGGATTGATCGAGGGATTGGGACGAAACCTCCATGACGGTGTGGGTACAGCCGTGGCGTTTTGCTTCCGCAAAAATCCGATGAAGGACCGAAGGATCGGGGGTCGTAAGGGAGGACCTTCGGCCGCCGGTTCCATCGTCTGTACAAACGGTGCCGATCAGGCCGGTCTTTACTCCACAGGCTCGAAGGCAGTAATCGAGCATATACGCGGTGGAGGTTTTTCCGTTGGTACCGGTAATTCCCACGAGAACCAGATCCCGGGAGGGATTTGAGTAAAAATTGCCGCACAAAAGGGCAAAGGCCCGCCGAGAATCGGCCACCGAAAAGACCGGGATGGACAGCGGGGGGACCTGGGAAGAGACCACTGCGGCTACGGCACCTTTGCAGACCGCATCGGCCAAAAATCGGTGTCCGTCAGAGTGTCTGCCGGGGATTGCGACGAAAAGGGATCCGGGGATCACCCGGTCACTGCGGTCCGTAACGAGGGAAATTTCCAAACTTCCGAAGGAACCGCAAGAAAATACGGAAGAAGATAACTGGGACAGTTGCATGAAGCATCGACCTTTCCGAACGTAATGAAAATTTCAACGTCCGGAGATTCGATTCATTCTCAGCCCTGCCCCTTGAAGTGAACGGTGATCAGGGTGCCCTTTTTAACCACGGTATTTTTCGCAATGCTTTGAGAGACCGCAACCGTTGCGGAATAGTTAAGGTTATCTCCGATAACTTTAATATTCAACCCGGCCTGCTGCAACAGGGAATTACATTCTGCCGCAGTTTTTCCTTTCAGATCAGGCACGGTGGTATCGGTTTGAACGTCGGAATTGGAATCGGTGTAGATCAAAACCGTGTTTCCGCTACAAAGAACGGTCTTGGCAACGGGGAGCTGAGAAGAGACCTTTTCCCCGTCCCCCACGATTTTTGCCACAAGGCCCGCTTCGCTGATGGCCGCGGCGGCATCCGAAACGGACTGTCCACAGACGTCGGGAACCGACACCGAGGTGACGGCACCGTCGTCTTCGTAATCGGGCTCAATATTCAGATATTCCAAACATTCGCCCATAATATCCCGCCCCAGAGGTGCGGCAATATAGGACCCGTATTGCACGGTGGAGTTGGGCTCGTCGACCATGACCAAAATTGCAAGCTCAGGATCGTCCGCGGGAGCAAAGCAAACGTACGATGCAATGACCGTTTCGTTGTATCCCGTGTCCTCCAGCTTTTGGGACGTCCCGGTCTTTCCGCAGATGCGGTATCCCTTCAGATAACCGGTTTTGCCCTTTACGACGGTATATTCCAGAAAATCCCGCAAGGTTTTGCAGGTAGACTCGGAAACGATCTGGCTGACCGACTCCGGCTCCTGCCGAAATACGATATTTCCGTCCTGATCTACAATACGGTCCAAAATGTAGGGCTTCATATAAGTTCCGCCGTTGGCAATGGCACCGACGGCCGTAATTAACTGCATGGGAGTAATCTGGAAGGTCTGACCGAAGGAGGAGGAATAGAGATTCCAACGGGTCATCTCGTCCTTTTTAAAGAAGATACCCGAAACCTCCCCCGGGAGCCCAACGCCGGTTTTCTGCTGAAATCCGAAGAGAGTAAAATACTTATAGAAGCGTTCCACCCCTACCCGGTCCGCCACCTGGACGAATACCACGTTGCAGGAGTTGGCCATTGCTTCCTTGAAGTCTTCCTTCCCGTGGGCTTTGTGGCCGGCACAGTGGTAGGTAATGGCCCCCATGTCGATCTGACTGCTGCAGTAAAAGGTTTCGGAAAGGGGAACCAGATTCTCCTCCAGGGCCATGGCGGCCGTAAAGATCTTGAAGGTGGATCCGGGGTCATACTGCTCGGTAATAATCTTGTTTTTTCGGTATTCCAACTGCTTTGCGGTATAAGCGGCCTTGTACTCTTCGCTTCCCTCGCTATAGCTTTTGAGAAGCTTTTCCAGGGTCATTTCATCGTTGATGGTAAAGGGATTGTTCAGATCGTAGTCCGGCTTGGAGGACATGGCAAGGACGGCACCGGTCTTTACGTTCATGATCACACCGCCAATGCGGGACTGAACGTTATGCTCTACCCGGGCGTTGGAGATATACTTTTCCAAAATATACTGCAACTGAACGTCGGTGGTAAGATAAAGATCGTATCCGTCTACCGCATCCTGATAGGATTCGTACTCGTAGGGCATGGCAGAGCCCTTGGCCGTACGCACGGCGGTAATTTTCCCGGGAGTTCCGGAAAGATAGGAATCGTAATAATATTCCAATCCTTCCAACCCCTGATTGTCCGCCCCTACGAAGCCGACGACGGTGGAAAGAAGATTCTTGTAGGGATAGTAACGTTTGGTATCCTCGCTGACCCACAGGGCGGTTTTGTAATCCTTATGCTCTGCGAGCCATTGAGTAACGGCATCCGCCTCGGACTTTTCAATCCGACGCTTGACGGCTAAATACTGGCTGTTTTTCTGAGTTTGGCCGTACACGGTCTCGTAATCCAACCCAAGGGTCTCCGAAAGAAAGGTGGCAACCTCCTTCTGATCCCCTTCGTCCGTCAGCTGGGCAGGGGCCATTAGAACCTGATATGCAGTTGCACTGATGGCCAAATCCACGCCGTTGACGTCTTTGATGGAACCCCGGTCGGGGTCCACGGCAATTTCCCAGGTCTGCTGGTCGAGGGCCAGGCCTTCGTATTTATCATGCTGAATTACCTGCAAATAAAAGAGCCTTCCGACCAAACCGAGAAACACTACCCCGAACAAAACGGGGAATACAATACGGATAACTCGGTTGTTTTTGGAAGGCATATTCATGATGGGGTCCTTTCTCTTCCGCAGGAGCAAATAAACACGGAGTGATGGCACAGAACATTATATTCCCGCAGGGAGAGGGACAGAACTTAATTTCTGAAAAAGTCACCAATGGCAGAGAAAGCCTTTGCAACCTGCCCAAAGAAATCCTCATCCTTTTCGCTGTTGAGCAGTTCTGCGGTCCCTGAGACGTCGTATTGAATGTACTGGATCTGGTAATTTTCCAATTTGTGCATTCCCAATTCCTCGGAGGCATACTGCTCCACCGAGAAGAAGTCGGACCGGCGGTCGATTTCGATCTGCAGCTTGGTTCCTTCATTGGTGGCGGCGTCCAATTGGCTGGTCAGAGCTCGCAATTCCGCATTTTTTTCGTTCTGCGTAATGCTGCAGCTGACCGTCAGCAGGAGGAGAACGACGATGCCCACAACAAGAAAAATGGTGAGAAAATTAAACTTCAGAGACGGTGCTTTCATGATTCGTTTTCCTCCTTTCGATCTTTCGCACGCGTACCGTTCGGCACGTATGCCGTTGAGTCCGAGTGCAGTTTGGTGCTTGTACCGTTTGATGCGAGTACCGTTCGGTGCGGATTTTACGCGTCGCGTGTACCGTTTGGTACGAGTACCGTTCGGTGCTGGTTTTGCACGTTGCGTGGCGTGTGTGCCGTTTGGCACGGGTGTTGTGTGTGTTTGGGTGACGGTTGTAGGATGTTTGTGTTTTGTTTGGTGTCTATGTTGATGATTTTGTCTGCAAAAGTTTTATTTTTCCATTCGCCGTTCAAAGACGCGGAGCCGTGCACTTCGGGAACGGGGGTTTGCTTCCACCTCGGCTTGCGACGGAGAAAGGCCTTTTACCAGAACCTTGCCCAGGGATTTCTTTCCGCAAACGCAAACGGGGAATTCGGGAGGGCAGGTGCAAGGGCGTTCGTAGCGGGCAAAGGCATTTTTAACGATTCGGTCCTCAAGGCTATGGAAGGTCAAAACCGCGATCCGCCCGCCGTCGTTTAAATTCTCCACCAGAGAATCGAGACCGGACCGGACCTGCTCCAATTCGTCGTTTACGGCAATTCGAATGGCTTGAAAGACCCGTTTTGCGGGGTGTTGCTTTTCTTTCAAGGCGGCCTTGGGAAGGGCTTGCTTAATAATATCAACCAACTGGAAGGTTGTTTCAATGGGCTTATGGGCCCGGGACGTTACGATTTGAGAGGCAATACGCCGGGAGTAGCGTTCTTCTCCGTATTCAAAAAAGATGCGGGTCAGTTCTTGCTCCGACCATTCGTTTACGATTTCTTTGGCAGAGAGCTTGTCTTCCCGGCTCATCCGCATATCGAGGGGGGCATCCTGCATATAGGAGAATCCCCGTTCGGAGCAATCCAACTGATAGGAAGAAACCCCTAAGTCCAGAAGCACGCCGTCAAAGGGGACGGCGGCCTGCTCCGCAAGGTGGGAGAAGGTCCCCCGGATCAGGCGGAGGTTACAGGTGAGATCCTTTAACCGTTCCCGGCAAGCGTCTAACGCATCGGAGTCCCGGTCATTGCAGATCATGGTGCCTTTCTCCGAAAGCCGTTGGGCAATGGCCAGGGAGTGGCCTCCGCCGCCGGCAGTTCCGTCGACATAAACCCCGTCGGGTTGAATATTCAGTGCTTCAATAATTTCGGGGACCATAATGGAAATATGCTTAAATTCCATATCAGAAATCCATATCCTCCAGCATTGCCGCAATGTCGTCGCCGGACAACTGGTCGTTCATTGCATTCCAACGGGCGGTGTCCCAAATTTCCAGCCGTTCCCGAAGACCCACGATGGTGACTTCCTTTTCCAGGCCGGCAAGTTCCCGAAGTTTTACGGGAATCTTGATTCTCCCCTGCTCGTCCATCTCCGCATCGTTGGAATTTCCGACGAAATACCGTTCCATGCTACGGGCCTTGGCGAGGGGGAGGGTTCCGATCTTTTCCAAGAAGGAATCCCATTGGGAGTCGGTAAAGGCAAACAGGCAGTCGTCCAATCCGCGGGTAATATGAAGAAGATTGCCTTCTAACTTCTCCCGCTGTTTGGCCGGAAAGAACAGACGTCCTTTGGCATCGATATTCATTTCATAGCGTCCGAAGAGTCGGGTCGAAGATGCCATCGGGTTGTCCTCCTTTCCTGCAGGGTTTGATTGGTCTGTTTCAGGGCGTTTTTTTGGGATTTTCATCCCATTTGCTCCATTTTCATCCACTGTACTACTATTATATCGTATTTTTCGGGAAAAGTCAAGGCATATTTAAAAATTCCTCAGATTTTAAGCAATAGAAATTTAGGCAAAAAATTTTAATGTTTTTCGTCACCATATACAAAATAAATGTTCGAAAAACTATTACAGCAATCATTTTGACGGATAAATGTTCGATTATCGCAAGTCAAGTCCCTACCCGGTGGAGGATGTGCCCATATATTTTCCAAGAATAGAAAAAAAACTCCGTCAGAGAGCTTTCCAAAAACGCCGCAAGGGGCCTTTTCGAACAAAAGAGGAGAAATTTTTGAAACGTTGCCGGGAAAGACTTGCTTTTTTTACCAAAATAGAGTATAATAAAGTTAATAAGATATTAAGGAAGGTATTCTCCATGAAAACGCTGATGCTTGTGGACGGGAACAGTATTCTGAACCGAGCCTTTTACGGGATTCCCCTATTGACAAACAACGAGGGAATTCATACCAATGCGGTGCACGGGTTTTTTAACATTTTATTGCGTCACATGGAAGAGTACCGCCCGGAGGAACTGTGCGTCGCCTTCGACGTAAAAGCTCCCACTTACCGTAATGAGCTTTACGCCGACTATAAAGCCGGTCGAAAGGCTATGCCCGAGGAATTGCGGGAGCAATTTCCCATCGTTAAGGAGATTTTGGACGCCATGGGGATCTCCCGGTTTGAGCAGGGAGGTCTGGAGGCAGACGATATTATTGGGATTCTGAGCCGCCGGGGGGACGAGCAAGGGAAACACTGCGTAATCGTCACAGGCGACCGGGATACGTTGCAATTGATCGGAGACCGGGTGGTGGTCCGCCTTGCAACCACTACGGCGAAGGGCCCCTCCGATACGCTGTATAATAAGGATGCCTTGGCAGAAAAATATGGACTTACCCCAAAGCAAATGATCGACTTGAAGGCCTTGATGGGTGATTCCTCCGACCGAATCCCGGGAGTCGCGGGGGTAGGAGAAAAAACAGCCCTGAACCTGTTGCATCAATACGGGGATTTGGACAATGTATTCGCCCACGTGGAAGACCTGAAGGGTGCATTAAAGACCAAGATGGAAAAAGGAAAAGAGTCTGCCTACTTGAGCAAGCAGCTGGGGACCATTATCACCGAATCGGACCTTGACTTCGGAGACCTGTCCATCAAGGCTCCGCAAAAAGAACGGTTGCAAGAGTTGCTGAACCGATACCAATTGGCAAAATTGGCATCGAAATTGGATGTGACCATTGCCCGGTCCACGCCGAAAGAAACCTTCCGTGCCCCGGCCCGAACAAGCTGGAACGGGACGTTGCCCCAGGGGATTCCCGGAATCTATCTGGAGGACGAGACCGTATATTTATATGTAGACGATCAGATTATTGAAGCACCTCTCACCGACGAATTGTTGAAGGCCTTGTCGGGACGTCCCTTTTTTGCCCACGATGCAAAGTATTTAATCCGCAGAATGGAACATTTGGGCTACCGTGGGGTTTGCGAATTTGACACCATGCTGGCTCTGTACGTTCTCGACCCATCGAGGGCCTCTCAGAAGCCAGAATCCATCTGCGAGAAAGAATTGAATCTTACCGTTCCCAAGGAAGACTTCGTGGCCCTTCTCCCCCGGCTGAGAGAAAAGCTGGAGAAGGAAATCAAGGAAAACGATGCGGAATTTCTATATTATGAGATCGAGCTTCCACTTTGCTCCGTCCTTGCCCGAATGGAAGACGTAGGATTTAAGGCGGATAAAGAGTTTCTGGAGCGTTTCAGCGGAGAGTTAGGGGAAATTTTAATTACCTTAGAACAACAAGTGTACGATCTTGCGGGGAAAGAATTTAATATTTATTCCCCCAAGCAGTTGAGCGAGGTGCTGTTTACCGATCTTCTGCTTCCTCCGGGAAAGAAAACGAAAACCGGCTATTCCACAGACAACGATACCTTGGAAAAGCTGACTAATCACCATCCCATTGCCCAGGCAATTATCGAATGTCGCCGGGTGGCAAAGTTGAAATCCACTTACGCCGACGGCCTTGGGGAAAAGGTGGGAGAAGACGGGCGGATCCACACGGTTTTCATGCAAGCGGTCACCCAAACGGGACGGATCAGTAGCGTGGAACCCAATCTGCAGAATATTCCCATCCGAACCGATCTGGGACGTCAGCTTCGCAGAGCATTTTCGGCGGAACTGGGATGCCTTTTGGTAGATGCGGATTATTCCCAAATTGAACTTCGGATTTTGTCCCACATCGCCGACGATCAGGCGATGCAGCAAGCCTTTCTGCAGGAGGAAGATATTCACACTGCTACAGCCTCTCAGGTCTTTGACCTGCCCGTAGAGATGATTACGCCGGAATTGCGGCGTCGGGCAAAGGCGGTCAACTTCGGCATCGTTTACGGAATCGGGGATTTTTCTCTGAGTCAGGACCTTCACGTCTCCAGAAAAGAGGCAAAACAATATATTGAATCTTACTTGGAGACCTACACCGGGGTACGGGATTTCATGAAAGAAACGGTGGATTTCGGCAAGAAGCACTGTTACGTGGAAACCATCTTCCACCGTCGGCGTTACGTCCCCGAATTAAAAGCAAACGGCCATCTGAAAGCCTTCGGAGAACGGGTTTGCATGAACGCGCCCATTCAGGGGACGGCGGCGGACATCATCAAATACGCCATGGTAAAGGTTGACCGCAGACTGAAGGAAGAAAACATGAAGACCCGGCTGATTCTGCAAATTCACGACGAGCTGATCTTGGAAGCCCCCAAGGAAGAGGCGGAAAAAGCCGCCACATTGCTGAAAGAAGAAATGGAGTCTGCGGCAGCCCTGAAGGTCCCCCTTTTGGTGGAATCGAAAACCGCAGAAAATTGGCTGGATGCGAAATGAGTAAGAAGACGATTCTATTTGTGTGCACCGGGAATACCTGCCGGTCTCCCCTGGCAGAGGGCTTTGCGAAGGAAGAATTTAAGCGGCTAAATCTGGATTATACGGCAGAAAGTGCGGGGCTATCCGCAGACGAGGGCGGGGCTAACGAGAAATCCGTCCTTGCCGCCTCGGAATACGGGATTGATCTGTCCGACCATCGGGCTCGACAGCTTACCGCGGAAACGGCAGAGGGGGCGGATCGCATCTACACTATGACGCCCGCCCAGGCCTACCTTTTGAAGCAACTTCTGCCGAATAAAAAAATACTCCCCCTGACCGACGAAGGGATTCCGGATCCGTTCGGCAGCTCGGAGGAGGTTTACCGGCAATGTGCGAGGGAAATCAAAACGGCCATAGAAGCCATCGGAGAGGAATTGCATGGAACTGAAGATCGCGGATAAAAAGGATCTTGCCACCGTAGCGGAATTGGAGCTGACCTTTGCCTTTCCCCTTTCGCTGGCGGAATTGGAAAAACTGCATGACAATGAAACCTTTCGTATTATAATATGGAAAGAAGGAGAAGAAATCCTGGGCCACTGCGTTCTGTTTCGAGTGATGGACGAAGGCGAGATCACCTCCTTTTCCGTCCGCAAGGAACTGCGGGGTCGAGGGATCGGGAAGGCATTTTTGTCCCAGCTGTTGATCTACTTACGAAGCGACGGTGCGAAAATCGCGTATTTGGACGTGCGGGAATCCAACACTGCCGCCCGTGCCCTTTATCAAAAATGCGGATTTTCCGAAATCGGGCGACGGAAGCGGTTTTATCAAAAGCCCGTGGAAGATGCCATCGGAATGGGAATTGAATTATAAGAGCATAGCATATAAAAAAGATCGCTTATTTTGATAAGCGATCTTTTTTTGTCAGTTATTCTGTTCATTGAAATAAGCGAGGATTCCGTTGGCAATGGCGGTGGCGGCCTTGTCCATATTGGCATCGTTCATGAACCAGGCCAAGTCTTTGGCATTGGAGATAAAGGCCGTTTCCAGCAGAACCGACGGGAATTCGCAAAGTCGGGAGACCTTGTAGTAATCCCGGGCGGATTTTCGGTACTTGAATCCCGTTTCTTCCGTAAAGGTTTTCGTAATAACGTCGCTGAGCAACTGACTGTTTCCGTAGCACCAATAGGCTTCCGTGCCGGTGGCAGTGGGAGAATCGTTGTCTACGGCGTTGAAGTGGATAGAAAGATTGAGGTCGGGGTTCAATGCCCGGAATCCGGCAATGGTTTCGTCTAAAGAGTAGGACGATTGAACCTCAGGATGGGACAAAACCACCGTGGCACCCAGGGCCCGGAGTTTTCCCGCCACCAAATTGGAAAGCTTCCAATTCAGGGTAGATTCATAGACGGCCTTCCCGTTATAATACCGAATGGCACCCGGATCGACGGAACCGCTGTGGCCGGGATCCAGAGAGATCACAACCCCGGACAGGGGGGTACTTCCGGAAGAGAGGGTAACGGGATTTCGGAAATTGACGTACAGGGTATTCCCATCATAATGACAGGTATAGCCGTAAATGTGCTTGGACGCCTTATAGGTGAGAACGATGCGGACGGTAGATCCGTCGATCCGTTCCACCTTCGCCCCCGAGAAAAGGGGATTGCTCCCCAACGCAAGGGACGGAACCTCTCCGGCGACGTTGTATAGGGTAATTTCCGCATAATCGTTATCCATCCAGACCGTGTGGAAGACCGCGTCGGTCAGTTGGAAGGCAAATACCGTATTTTTCTTGGAGACGGAGACCGTGGCAGAGTTCAGCTTTGCCGAAGAGGTGCCGGACTGGACGGTCTTCAGGTCCTTCAGGGAGAGGTACATCCCGTTATCCAGCTTCGCTTTTCCGTCCCCTTTGGAGACCACGTGGACCTTTGCCCCTTCCGTTGCAACGTAATAGAAGGTGGGTTTCACTTCCAGGTTGGGCAGAACGTCAGCCTTATCCCCCGTAACCTCCATCACGTAGGAGGAGGGATCGTTGATGATCTCAATGAGACTGCCGGGAGAATAGGTTGCAATTTCTCCGCCCCGGGTGGCCTGGAACACCACGTATCCTAGCGTACCGTTCCCGTTGTTATCGGTTTGGGGCAAGGTAAAGGAACCGGTATAGGTTGCTTTAAGGTAGGTCCCGTCGTTGGGATCCTTGGTAGTCGTGGTCAAAGGCAGGGAGTAACTGCCGATCTTTACGGTAACCTGAGAGCCGGCAGGAGCAACACAGGAAAATTTTACCGTGGTCCCCGAACGGTCCGCCGTATCGGAACTGGGGGTAAAGGAATCCTTGGCAAAGCCAAAGGAGGACAAATACTTGGAACTGCTCCCGGTCCCAGAGGACGGGGTGCGGGTAATGACGTAATCGACCGTCTGTCCTTTGTGCGTAAAGGTAACGGTGGTTTTGGTTCCAGTCAAGGTTACAGGATGGGCGAAATATCCTTCCAGCGTTCGGGGGACCTTTTCCCCGTTGGCAAGTAAGGGATAATTCGGGTCGGACACACCGACAACGTACGCCTTGGAATAGGAAGACTCAACGGTTACGGAGGGCTGACTGAACTGCAGGGTGGTGCTGAGGGGTTCTTTATAGAACCGGGCCCGGACCTGATCGCCCACTCCGGCGAAATTGGAAATCAAGGAGCCGTAACTGTAAAAAACGACACCCGAAACGTGGGGTTTGCTTTCTGCATAGTCCAGCTGAGCAGGGATTTCCGTTCCCGATTTGTAATTCTCGTTGGTTTCACACTTATAGGCCCCGATTCCCGCATAGAGCTTGACGTTGCGGTTGGCAACAAGGTCGTTCCACCAATCCAAAATGGGCTTAAAGGGGGCTTGAGAATGGCTGATCTCCCAATAAATCTGAGGACAGATATAATCGAGCCACTGGTTCTCTACCCATTTTTTCGTATCGGCGAAGCCTTGGTAGTAGGTCTGCATGGGATTGCCGATATTGGAGGTTCCGTCGGGGGTGGCGTTACTCTTCTTTGCCCAGACTCCGGCGGGGCTGATGCCGAATTGTACGTTTTTATTTCTTGCTTTTATTGCTTCATAGACGCCCTTGACCAGGGCATCGTTATTGGCCCGACGCCAGTTTTCCAAGGTCAGGCCGGCTCCGTATTGGGCAAAGGTGGCGGAATCATCCCACATACCCAATACGTTGGGATAAAAATAATCGTCAAAATGGATCCCGTCCACGTCGTACTTGTTGACGATCTCCATAACTCCGTCGATGATGTATTGGCGAACCTCGGGAAGTCCGGGATTCAAATACAGCTTGGTGCCGTCGGAAATCACCCAGGAGGGATGCTTGACCGCCGGATTTGAAGAAGAAAGGGAAGCCGTAGACGTGGTAGAATTGGTGACCCGATAAGGGTTGATCCACGCATGGAAGGAGATTCCCCGTTCATGGGCCGCCCGGATTGCATATTCCAGAAGATCCAAAGGAAGAGCATCTCCCTGTTTTTTCACTACGTAGGCGGAGGAAGGATACAGATCCGACGGGTACAGGGCATCGCCGGAGGGACGAACCTGAAAATAGACGGTGTTCAGCCCCATCTGCACGATATTGTCCATGATGGCATCAATCTCGCCCTTCAGCTGGGAGGCGGAGAGGCCCGCCTTAGAGGGAAAATTGATATTTGCAACAGTGGCAACCCATACGCCCTTGACGTAGTCGGTCTCCGGGGGGGCTTGGGGAACGTCGGGGGGCTCTACCACGGGAGCCGAAACCACCACCGTGACGTTTTCACTGAACCGGCCTTCCTTGGAGGCCACCACGATCTGGGTGGTTCCGTAGCCCTTTGCCGTAATGGTTCCGTTGGAAGAAACGGTGGCAACTGCAGTGTTTTTGGAAGTATAAGTAATGCCCTTTTCCGTGGCGTTGGAGGGCTGAACCGAGGCAGAGATCTGAACGGTTTCCCCCTTTTGCAGGGTTACGCTATAGGTCGAAACCTTGATGCCGGTGACGGAGACCCGGGTATCGGGATCCACCGTAACCTTAAATTCCGCGGTAAATCCACCGTCTTCGGTCACAAGCTTGATCACCGCAGTACCCTTTTTAACCGAGGTTATCATGCCCTGATCGGAGACCTTAGCCACCGACGGATTGGAAGAGGTCCACGTAATTTTTTGATTGCTGGCGTTTATCGGTTCAAAGACCGGACGCACCAGATACGTCTGTCCCAGGCCCTTGAAGGTATAGGAATCAACGGCAAGAGAAACACCCGTTGCGGGGATATTCAAATTCACGACCACCGTACAGGTGGCAGAAAAATCGCCGTGGAGACTTCTGAGAAGAATCGTTGCCACTCCGTTGGACAGGGGCGTCACCTCTCCCGTTTCCGGGTTGACGGAAGCGACGTTGGGGTCCGAGGACAGCAACTCAAATTCCCGTTGGGAGGTATCTTCCGGCAAGAACTGGGGGAAAAGAACCAAAACGTCCTCCGGCGAATCAAAGGTAAACTCCGTAATGGCCAGAGAGATCCCCTGGATGGGAACGTTTTCGGAGACGATCACGGTACAGGATTGGGACACGCTCCCGTCCGCCGTGGAAAGAGTAACGGTGACCTTTCCCTTTTTATGGGCGGTGACCACTCCGGAAGGCTCTACCGAAACCACGGAGGGATCGGAGGACGTCCAGACAAGCTCTTTGACGTCCACGTCCTGGGGCTCTACGGTGTATTGCAGCTGACGGGAACTGCCGACGCCCATGACAACCTCCGGCTTTTGGAACGTAATGGAGGAAATCACGGAAACGGTAACGGTGCAATGGGCAATCCCCGTTCCCTTGTCCCCGCGGACAGAAATCAAGGCAACCCCGTTTGAGACGGGAGTAACCACCCCTCCTTCGGAAACCGTAGCCACCGAAGGGTCGGAGGATATCCAGTTCAGAAAGCGGCCGGGAACCCGGTCAGGCTCTGTGGTAGCAATCAGCTGGTGGGTCTGGGAAAGAGAATAAAAGGCAAGTTCCTTTTGGTCCAGGGAGAGAGAATCCACCGAGACGGGAAGGAACAACAGGGCCAGGACCGCAACGACGGCGGCCACAAGCAAGGCTGCGGCGGACAAAATCCACGGCAAGGGGTGGCGGCGAACAGACTCAAACAGATTCATGGGGATATCCTTTCGGTAAACGGGGAAGGGGGAACGTAAAAGAAGAGAACTCAGATCATCGTTTCACTCATGCCGTCTTTCCCGGCAAGCAAATGAAAATGGATGTGGGGGACGGTCTGGCCGGCGGCGGGCCCGCAATTATTGATCACGCGGTATCCGTCGCGGAGACCCAGTTCCTTTGCAACCTTGGAGATGGCAACAAAGATTTTTCCGATAATTTCGGCGTTTTGTTCATCAACGTCGTCCGCACAGGTCAGCAAATGCTCCTTGGGCAGAAAGACGATATGAACGGGTGCCTGAGGATTAATATCGTAAATGGCGAGGACGTCCTTGTCCTCATAGGCCTTTTTCGAGGGGATCTCCCCGGAAACGATCTTACAAAATACGCACATACATCCTCCTTATTTGACCAACTCAAGAACGGAGGCCCGAACCTCGGGCAGCTTGGAGGCATCCCGCCCGCCGGCTGCGGCACAGTCGGGTCTTCCGCCGCCACCGCCACCGCACAGGGTTGCGGCTTTCTTTACGAGATTTCCGGCGTGGTTGCCCTTCTTAACGGCGTTGACACCGCAAGCCGAGGCGAACATGACCTTCCCATCGGCCGTTGCGGAAAGAAGGATCACCGCGTCGGGGTTCTTTTCTCTCATCTGATCGGCGACGGAGCGTAGGAAGGCCGCATCTCCGTCCACGGTAACGCATACGAAGGGGGTGCCGTTCACGTTCTCGGCCTTGGAGAAGAGGGATTCGGCGAAGGCGGAGGCCTGTTTTTCGCTCAGCTCTGCAATTTGCTTCTGAGCCGACTTGAGATCATTCATCACCGATTCGCAACGGCCCTCCAGATCGGAGGCATTGCCCTTCATCAGGGCGGCGGCACGGTAAATCACAGCCTCTTTTTCTTCCAGCAGGGCAAGAACGTTCATGCCGGTGGCCGCCTCGATGCGACGTACGCCCGCAGAAATTCCGGACTCGGAAAGAATATGGAATACGCCGATGTTGGAGGTATTGTTTACGTGGGTTCCAGCACAGAATTCGGTAGAAACGTCGCCCATCTTGACCACCCGGACTTCTTTGCCGTACTTCTCCCCAAACAAGGCAATGGCACCGGCCTTTTGAGCGTCCTCAATAGGCATAACGGTGGCGTTTACGGGAAGGGCGGCAAAGATATATTCGTTTACGATGGCTTCGGTCTTTTGGATCTCCTCCGCCGTCATAGCGGCGAAATGAGTGAAGTCAAACCGCATCCGATACTCATCCACGTAGGACCCGGCCTGGGCCACGTGATCGCCCAAAACCTTACGGAGGGCAGACTGGAGAAGGTGGGCCGAGGAGTGGTCTCTGCGGATGGCGGCACGACGGGAAGCGTCAACAGAGAGGGTCAAGGAATCTCCCACGGTAAGGGCTCCGTCGGTCAAGGTGCAAAGATGGAGATAAACGCCCTCGGTCTTTTTGGTATCGGTCACGTTCAAAAGAACGCCGTCGGAAGAAACGGTCCCCGTATCGCCTACCTGTCCTCCGCCCTCGCCGTAAAAGACGGTACGGTCGAAGACGACGGTGCAATCTCCCTCGCAGACCGAATCCACCGATTCGTCCTCCACGAAGATGGCCAAAACCGTTCCCTGGCAGGAATCGGCTTCATAGCCGGCAAATTCCGTTTTTGGCAGGGAAGTAATAGCAGACTTGGTGGCATCGGACCAGCCGTTGATATTGGCACGGGCAGCCCGGGCCCGCTGCTTCTGCTCCTGCATCAGAAGATCAAAGCCTTCCTCATCCAGGGAAAGGCCCTTTTCCTCTGCGATTTCCCGGGTCAGATCCATGGGGAATCCGTAGGTGTCGTACAGCTTGAACACGTCGGCACCGGAGAGTTGCTTCTCCCCTGCTTTTCCGGCGTTTTCCACCAATTCCGACAGGATCGACAGACCTTGGTCAATGGTGGCGTCAAACCGTTCTTCTTCCAAAGAAAGGACTTTTTTGATGAAGGCGGCCTTGTCCTTTAATTCAGGATATGCACCCTCGTTGTCCCGAATAACCACGTCACACAGCTCTCCACCCAAAAATCCGCCTTCGATTCCCAAAAGGCGGCCGTGACGGGCGGCTCTGCGGATAATCCGGCGAAGCACGTATCCCCGGCCCACGTTAGAGGGCAGAACGCCGTCGCAGATCATAAAGGAGGAACTGCGGACATGGTCCGTGATGATGCGAATGGAGACGTCATCGTCGGCATCGTCCCCGTAATTTTTGCCGGAAATACGGCAAACGGTATTCAAAATATTACGGATGGTATCGACCTCAAACATATTGTCGACCCCCTGCATGACGCAGGCAAGCCGTTCCAGGCCCATGCCGGTGTCGATATTCTTCTGAACCAACTCGGTGTAATTTCCGTTGCCATCGTTGTTGAATTGGGAGAACACGTTGTTCCAGATTTCCATATAACGGTCACATTCACAGCCGGGCTTACAATCGGGGGAACCGCAACCGTACTTTTCTCCCCGGTCAAAATAGATTTCAGAGCAGGGACCGCAGGGGCCGGAACCGTGTTCCCAAAAGTTATCTGCCTTCCCGAGGCGGACAATATGCTCCTCGGGGACTCCGATCTGATCCTTCCAGATATGATAGGCCTCTTCGTCTCCTTCGTAGATGGAGGGCCAAAGAAGATTTTCGGGAATTTCCATCACCTTGGTTAGAAATTCCCAAGAGAAGGCAATGGCTTCCTGTTTGAAATAATCGCCGAAGGAGAAGTTGCGCAGCATCTCGAAATAGGTTCCGTGGCGGGCGG
>JAZTWH010000073.1:0-7427 GCA_045635765.1 Eubacteriales bacterium
AGGGGGGGAGGGGGGAACTTATTGTGCGTGTTTGGGGGGACGGGCCGGCTTGGGGCCTAAATATTGATAATACTGACAGGGCAATCTGCCGTTAAACAATTTTCGCCGTTTGTCGGCCTTGCGTCCGAACAGCTTTTCAAATTCCGGATGGGCGGTGATGACGTAGCAGGACCAGCGGTCCAAGGAACGGTACACCGTTCCCAAATCCCGGTAAATGGCCCGGACCTCTTCCTCCTGGCCCAGCCGTTCCCCGTAGGGGGGATTGGTGACGAGAAATCCAAAGGATTCGTCCGATGCAAACTTTCGCATATCCGTCCGTTGGAGTCTCAAAGCTCCTTCGACCCCGGCCAGACGGGCACAGGTTTGGGCAACGTCGGCGGCCTTTGCGTCAATATCTCCGCCGAAGATGGTAATCTCCTTGCAGGGGCGGATCAGGTCCAAGGCCTCCTCCCGGGCTTTCGCGAAGGCGGGAGCAAAGGACGGCCACTGCTCTGCGGAAAAGGAACGGGTCAGCCCCGGGGCACGGTTTTCGGCCATCAGGGCTCCTTCGATGGGGATGGTCCCCGTACCGCACATGGGATCCACCAAAATACGGCCCGGCTTCCAGAAGGTCAAATCAATCAAGGCGGCGGCCATCGTTTCTTTCAGCGGTGCCTCCCCGGCGATCTTGCGGTATCCCCGCTTATGCAATCCCGGGCCGGAGGTGTCCAGGGTGACGGTGACCACGTCCTTGAGCAATGCCACCTCAATTCGGTACAGAGACCCGGTTTCTTCAAAAAATTCTCGGTGATACTTTTCCTTTAATTTTTCTACGATGGCTTTTTTGGTAATTGCCTGACAATCGGAAATACTAAACAACGTAGATTTTACCGACCGGCCGTCCACGGGGAACCGGGCGTCCTCCGGGAGCCAATCCCCCCAGGGCAGAGCCTTGACCCCTTGGAACAATTCCTCAAACGTGACGGCCTGAAACCGGGCGAGACAGATCTGCACCCGTGCGGCGGTACGAAGCCACAAATTTGCCCGGGCCACGGAGGTCTCGTCTCCGGAGAAAAAGACTCTTCCGTCCTCGGTGCGGGTGTCCTCAAACCCCAGGCGTTGTAATTCCCGAGCAGTCACGGATTCCAGCCCAAAGGCGGCGGGGGCAATCAGCTGATAATTCATAAACGACCTCTCATGGGGTATTTTCAAGTTTACACTTCCATAATAGCACAACAATTAACCAAAGACAATAGGCGTTACAAAGTTACCGCTTTTTTTTCACTTTTTCTTCACAATCCCAGGCAAAAAATGAGTTCTATTTTCCCCCACTGGTGAATATACATAAGAACGAGGGCATTTTTTTGTATATTTTCACAAATCACCTTATTACATTTTGTGAATTTTATGAAAATTGTACATGATCCAACCCCATAACCATTGAAAAAGCAAAAGCATTGTGTTATAATAAGGATACCGGAAGATCCCTTCCGGAATGACTGAGAGAGGAGTTTTAATATGTCTGCCGGAGATTTGCCCGTTTACCTGTTCCGTCAAGGAACAAATTTTGAAAGCTATCGGTTTTTCGGTGCCCACAAAGCCGTTGAAAGGGGCGTGGACGGGTTCGTATTTCGAGTTTGGGCGGACAATGCAGCCTCCGTATCGGTCATTGGCTCCTTCAACCGCTGGGACCCTCAAGCAAATCCCATGACCTCCCAGGGGGGAATCTGGGAAGGGTTCGTCCCCGGAGCCAAAATTTACGATTCGTACAAGTTTCACATTGTTTCCAAGCAGGGAGAAGTCTTTGACAAGGCCGATCCCTTCGCCTTCCATTCCGGCTGGGGAACCGCCACCGAATCGAAGATCTTTGACCCGGAGGGATACGCCTGGGGCGATGCCCGTTGGATGGAATTCCGAAAAAAGACCGACCCCTACCGTTCTCCCATGAACGTGTACGAGGTCCACGCCGGCTCCTGGCGGAGATACGCCGACGGGAATCCCTTTTCCTATCGCAAATTGGCGGAGGAATTGATTCCCTACGTCCGGGAAATGGGATACACCCACATTGAACTGTTGCCCGTCACCGAACATCCCTTGGAAGAATCCTGGGGATACCAATGCTGCGGATATTTTGCCCCCACCTCCCGATTCGGAACGCCCCACGATCTGATGTATTTCGTGGACCAATGCCATCGGCAGGGCATCGGAGTCTTGTTGGACTGGGTCCCCTCCCATTATCCCAAGGACGCCCACGGGCTTTACCGCTTTGACGGGGAATTTCAATACGAATACAAATCCTACGAAAAACGGGAGCAACCCCAATGGGGAACGGTGGTCTTTGATTACGGCCGGCCGGAGGTCCAGTCGTTTTTGATCTCCTCCGCCCTATTTTGGCTGGAGCAGTACCACGTAGACGGGTTGCGGGTGGACGCGGTCACCTCTATGCTCTATTTGAATTTCGGAAAGGACTTCGAGGTCCGAAACGCAGAGGGGACCCTCGAGAATAAAGAATCCGTTGCCTTTCTGCAAAAATTGAACTCCACCGTTCAATCCCGGGTCCCCGACGCCCTGATGATCGCCGAGGAATCCACCTCCTGGCCCAAGGTCACCAAAAATCCCGATCAGGGAGGCTTGGGGTTCCATTTTAAATGGAATATGGGCTGGATGAACGACATGCTCCGCTATATTGAATTAGACCCATTTTTCCGGAAGGATCACCACGATTATCTAACCTTTTCCTTCCTGTATGCCTTTTCCGAAAACTACGTCCTTCCCATTTCCCACGACGAGGTGGTCCACGGAAAAAAATCCCTCCTGGACAAATTCCCCGGCCCCTACGAAAACAAATTCGCCGGCTTCCGGGCCTTCCTGTGTTATATGTACACCCATCCCGGGAAAAAGCTCCTGTTCATGGGAACCGAATACGGCCCCTTCCGGGAATGGGATTTTGAGCACGAGCTGGAATGGTTCATGCTGGACTATGAGCCCCACCGAAAATTAAAAGAATTTACCCGGGCGGTCAATCTCTTTTATCTGGCCCACCCGGCCCTGTGGGAGGAGGATTGTTCCCCCGAAGGGTTCCAATGGATCTCCCCCGACGACAACCGAAACAACGTGGTAGTTTTTCTACGCCGATGCAAGGAAGAAGAGCTGGTCATCGCCATTAATTTCTCTCCCCAACGGTGGGAAAACTACCGCTTCGGCCTCCCGAAATTCGGCAAATATGAAGAAATCTTCAACTCCGACGACCCGGCCTTCGGAGGACAAGGCATCCGCAACCCGCAGATCACCGTAAATCGGATCCCCTGGCACGGGCGAATCTGTTCCACGGAGGTAACACTTCCTCCTCTGGGAGCCATCGTGCTGAAACGAAACTCTCCCAAAACCCCGCCCCGCATCGGCCCGAAGAAACCTCCGCAAAAAACCTCTGCCCCCGTCGGGCCGAAGGAAATGCAGTCAAAAACCTCTGCCCCGCATCGGCCCGAAGGACCTTACGGTCAAGGGGAAACGGAGGTAGTGAAATCCACGAAAAAGTCCAAACCGTAAGAAAGGTATCCCCGGGGAAGCCGACCGAGTGCGACGACGAAGAGACTACCTCGACCGGCAGAACCGAGACATAAATTCTCCCGAAAACAAAAAAACAAGGAGGGTCCCGTAATGATCCAAAAGAAAAAATGCATTGCGATGCTTCTTGCAGGGGGCCAGGGCAGCCGACTGAAGGTCCTGACCAAAAACGTGGCAAAGCCTGCCGTGCCCTTTGGAGCAAAATTCCGCATTATTGACTTCCCCCTGTCCAACTGCATCAATTCCGATATTACCGTGGTGGGGGTACTGACCCAATATCAGCCCCTGGTGCTGAACCGGTATATCCGCACGGGAGACCCCTGGGACCTGGACCGTCTTTACGGCGGCGTATACGTTCTGCCTCCCTATCAGCAAAATTCCGGTGCCGATTGGTACAAGGGAACCGCCAACGCCATTTATCAGAACTTTCCTTTTATTGAGCAATACGACCCCGAGCACGTGCTAATTCTGTCCGGGGACCACATCTATACCATGGACTATTCCAAGATGCTGGAGGCTCACGAACGGGCCGGGGCGGACGCCACAGTGGCAGTCATCGACGTTCCCTGGCAGGAGGCCTCCCGGTTTGGGATTTTGGCCACCGACGAGGAGGGCAGAATTACCGAATTCCAGGAGAAGCCCGCCCAACCCAAATCCAATCAGGCCTCCATGGGCATTTACATTTTCAAGTGGAGCAAGCTGAAGGAATATTTGGAACGAGATGAGGCCGACCCCACCTCCTCCAACGATTTCGGGAAAAACATCATTCCCACAATGTTGGCAGACGGACAAAATCTCTTTGCCTATTCCTTCCACGGCTACTGGAAGGACGTGGGGACCATCGACAGTCTGTGGGAAGCAAATATGGATTTGATCTTCCATCCCGATCAGCTGAAGATCGACAATCCCGAGTGGAAAATCTACGCCCGCAATCCCGTCTCTCCGCCCCACTACACGGGCCCCAAGGCCTCGGTCAAAAACTCCATCGTCTCCGAAGGAGGAACCCTGTGCGGACGGGTAGAAGACTCGGTCATCTCCTATAAGGTAGACCTGAAGGAGGATTCGGAGGTCCAAGGCTCCGTGATCATGCAGCACGCGGTGGTGGAATCGGGAGCCAAGATCTACAACGCCATTATCGGGGAAGGTGCCTTCGTAGGAAAGGACGCCCGGGTCGGGGCCCCTGCCAAGGAGGGCGAGCCCCCGGTCATTACCGTCGTAGGCCCCGGCAGCACCGTTCACGAAAAGGAAACCGTTCCCCCCGGTGCTATCATTGACCGGCAGGACGAACAGAAAGAAGGTACGAACCATGGCTAATGCATTCGGAATTATTTTTGCCAACATCCACGACGACGCCCTTCCTCAGCTGACCCGCAACCGCACCCTGGGGGCCGTTCCTCTGGGAGGACGGTACCGTCTGATTGATTTTATTCTGTCCGACATGGTCAATTCCGGCATTTCCTCCGTGGGGGTCATCGCCCGGAACAATTACCACTCCCTGGTCCATCACCTGGGATCGGGCAAGGAGTGGGACCTGTCCCGGAAATTCGGCGGGCTGACCATTTTCCCGCCCTACTCCACCTCCGGAGCAGGATTGTACCAAGACCGGCTGGAGGCCCTGAAGAGCGTTTTGAGTTATATCGTCCGGGCCCGGGAAGAATACGCGGTACTGGCGGACAGCAACGTTATTTTGAACATTGACCTGTCCGACGTTCTGAACTATCACGAAGAAAACGACGCCGACGTAACCTGCGTTTATCAGAAGGTAGACTTGAAGGAGAAGAACGCCAAGGACCGGGTCCTATACGATGTAGATGAATCGGGCCGCATCCGGGCGGTATTGGTAGACCCGAGAACGTCGGAGGGAACCGTGAACAACTCCCTGGGCATTTGGGTCATGAAAAAAGAGCTTCTCGTCCGCATCATCGACGACGCCCAGGCCACCGGCAAGCAGAGCCTGGA
The DNA here is from genome assembly GCA_045635765.1 of Eubacteriales bacterium. Taxonomy (GTDB): domain Bacteria; phylum Bacillota; class Clostridia; order Oscillospirales; family UBA644; genus RGIG995. The sequence continues at coordinate 5,503 of JAZTWH010000073.1, forward strand.
ACGGGACATGCTGGGACAAAATTGCAATCAATGGAAGATTTTAGGCTACGGCTTTGACGGATTCGTGGAGCAGATTCGCTCCATCCCCGGATATTACCGGGCAGGGATGGCCTTTCTTCAGCCGGACGTCCGGGAAACCCTCTTCCCCAGAGAACGGCCCATTTATACCAAGGTCCATGACGAATCCCCCGTCTGCTACGCACCGGAGGCAAAAACAAGCCATTGCCTGATCTCCAACGGATGTCACATCGAAGGGACCGTGGAAAACTCCATCCTGGGCCGGGGCGTATCCGTGGCAAAAGGTGCCGTGGTCCGCAATTCCCTGCTGATGCAAGGGGTTTGCATCGGAGAAGGAGCCACGGTGGACTGTGCCATCATCGACAAAAACAGCTACGTTGCACCGGGCCGGAATCTTTCCGGGGCCCCCACCTATCCCATTGTTATTGAGAAAGGAAGCCGGGTCTGATCCCGGAAAATAAGATATGGCTAAAATTTTATTTACCGCCTCCGAAGCCTTTCCCTTTGCCGTCTCCGGCGGCTTGGGAGACGTCATCGGGGCCCTGCCCAAAACCTTAGCAAAAACAGAAGGCAACGACGTCCGCGTCATTCTTCCTCTCTACGGGACCATTTTGCCGGACCGGCGGAGCCAAATGACCTTTTTGGGAAGCACCACCGTTTCCGTGGGCTGGCGAAACCAGTATTGCGGAATCTTTGAACGAAAGTCCGACGGCGTCACCTGGTATTTTATTGACAACGAATATTACTTCAAACGGGGGGCCCGGCTTTACGGGGACTTCGACGACGGGGAACGGTTTGCCTTTTTCTCCACCGCCTGCCTGGAAATCCTGCCCAAGATCGCATTTTTCCCGGATATTCTCCACGCCCACGACTGGCATACGGCCCTGGTTCCCATCCTGTACCGAACCAAATACGCCGTGCTTCCCGAATACAAAGGAATCAAAACCGTCTTTACCATCCATAATATTCAATATCAGGGAGTTTTTGATTTCAACCGCCATTCGGACCTGTTCAATATTCCCGAATCCTCGGCCTATCTGGCAGAATTCAACGGGACTCTGAATTTGATGAAGGGTGCCATCGAGACCTCCGACCGGGTATCCACCGTCTCCCCAACTTACGCAGAGGAAATTCTCTACGCCTACTACGCCCACGGGCTGGAGGGGATTCTTTCCCGGAATCGAAACAAGCTGTCGGGCATCCTCAACGGCATCGACACCCTGCGGTACGATCCCATGACCGACGGGGCCCTGCTTCATCCCTTTTCTACCCGAACCCCGGCCCAGAAGGTGAAAAACAAGCTGGACCTTCAACAGGACCTGGGACTGCCCCCGGACAAGGATATTCCCATGATCGGCATTATTTCCCGGCTGGTCTCCCATAAGGGGTTGGACCTGATCCTCCGGGTCATTCACGACATTCTCCACCTCCCCCTGCAATTGGTCGTCCTGGGGACGGGGGACAGTGAATACGAAACTGCCCTGACCAACATCCGGGAACAGTATCCCGAAAAAATGTCGGTGACCATCGACTTCAACAGCCACCTGGCCTCCCGAATCTACGGATCGGCAGACATCATCCTGATGCCCTCCCAAAGCGAACCCTGCGGATTGGTCCAAATGGTGGCTTGCCGTTACGGTGCCGCCCCCATCGTCCGCAGAACCGGAGGACTGAAGGACTCGGTCTTCGACGCCTCCCTGGGCGGAAACGGATTCACCTTCGATAACTACAACGCCCACGAAATGCTGTCCGCCATCGAACGGGCCGTAGCCCTGTACCGGGACAAAAAGGAATGGCGTGCCCTCCTCTTACGGGCCATGAAGTGCGATTTCTCCTGGGACGCCTCCGCAAAACAATACATGGAGATGTACAACGCCCTCCTGGGATAATCCACCCCCATCCCCACC
>JAZTWH010000074.1:0-5572 GCA_045635765.1 Eubacteriales bacterium
TGTCACCCCCCGTAAAAACAAAACCCGGAACGCCGATTGCCTTCCGTGCTTTTTCTTTTTTTGAGGGAGTGGGAGGTTACACCGCCCGGATGGAGTCCACGGGCTTCTTCTTAGCGGCGTTGTAGACCGGCAGGAAGGTGGCGAGGACGGCGGTAACGAAGGCCACGGCCAGAAGGATGGCAATGGAGGGGATTCCAAAGACCACCAGAGAGGCACCCAAGCTTGCGGTCAGGGCCTGGTTCAGGAAGTGGCAACCCACGAAGCACGCCCCGATGGCAAAGATGCTGCACAGGGCCGAGATAAAGAAGGATTCGGAGAAGAAGATTTTGAACACGTCAAAGCTTCTTGCTCCCACCGCCCGAAGGATTCCGATTTCCCGTTTCTTTTGGGAGATGGACGTGGCGATGAAGTTGGAGAACAGAAGCACGGCGAAGAGAAGCAGGACCAAACCCACCCACAAAAATACGGTGGACAGGGTCTTGACCAGTTCGTCGGCAAAGCGAAGGTCTTCCACGAAGGAGCCTACCAAAGAAACCCGGCTTGCGTCTTGTCCGAAATCCTTGGTACAATACATATCCCAATAGAGGTCCTTCTGGGCCTCGGACTGGTCGTAAGGCAGGAACAGATAGTGATAGATGGCATCGGCCGGAGCAACGTAATCGGAGGTAACCTCTTCATAGGATTCCACCGTAAGCTTTTGCTCGTCCCACAGGGTCTTTACCTGGGAATCGGAAAGGACGGCGTATTCCTGATATTCCTCTCCCGTGTCGTAGAATCCGATGACGGTAACGTTTTTGGGGTCTCCCACGCTGGCCTGATTGGAGTTGCTGAAGAACTTAAAGGAGAAGGTTAACTCTTGAGCATATTGGGCTTCAAAGGGAGCGATCTGTTTGCGAAGGGCGTCCTTTTCCGCCTCGGACAGAAGGACTTCTTCCCCCTTCTTGTCTTCCGATTCAATCCACTTTCTTCCGGAGGAAAGCTGGTTGCAAGCATCGGAAACAGCATAAAGCTTCTCAGCCTCGGTGTACCGTTCCTGCTCTTGCAAGGTGTTGATTCTTTGTTGGATCATCTCGGACAAGGCCCGATAATATGCGGAAGCGGTGATGATGCCTTCTCCCTCTGCGGGAGCAGTTTTCCCGGAAATAGAGTGATAAACCCAGGCGGAGGGAACCTCCGACATAGCCAGGTAATAGCATCCGCTCCATTCGGGATATTCCGCTTCTTCACCCGGGAGCACCAGGTCGGAGGTCAGGGGACGGTAATAATAGTTTTCTCCGTACCCTTTCCCGCCGTAACGGTCCGAAAGGGTCTTGATCCGATCCTCGGAGACAAAGGCGAATCGGAACAGACCGTCGGAGAGATATTGCTCCAGGTCCATTCTCAACCGATCGTTGCGTTCCGAGGAATCCTTGAGAAGGTCGTACTTGACATCCACGGGACCGCAGTCAAACAGGCCGGTTACGGTGTAGGTGGTTCCGTCCATGGAGATCTTCTTCCCGATCAGATCCTGAGAGGAGGTAATCTCTATGGGAGAACCGTCGGCACCGTAGATCTGGCAGGCCACGGCAAGGTCTCCAAAATAGGAGGTAAGGACGATCTCATCCTTCTGCCGGGGGTATTCCCCGGTAATCCGTTCCCGCAGAGAGTGTCCGTCGGGTAAGTATCCCACGGTGCGGATTTCGGGGGACCAATATTGGGAATTGTTCCGCACGCTCAGGGTCAAATAGGTTTCAACGCCCCCGAAAATCCGGTCCCCGGTCACCGCCTCGAATTCCTTGAGGTCCGCGTCGGAAAACCGAGCCGGGTAAGCACCCTCATAGGAATGTTCCTCTTCCCCGTAGGAATACCAGGTGACGGTGGCTTTGTAGGTCTTATCCGCCTTTAAAAACTCGGGAGAGGAAACGGTCAAGGTCTCCCGGAAGGTCTGCTCACTATTGTAAAAATTCAACGTGGACAACAGTCCGAACATCACGAAGGCCACGGTGCAGAGCAAAATCGTCAGGCAAAGACGGAAGGGCTTGCTCTTCAGCCCCGAAAGACCGATCTTGATGGCGTGGCGGCCCGGCAACTTGGAACGGATAAACCGGCCGTCTTCCTTGGTATATTCTTTTTTGACGATGGTACTTTCATCGGTGTCCGCAAAGACCTCTTTTTCGCCCGAATCGGTGATCCGGCTGACCTTTTTAAAGTTCTTGACGTCCTTTTCTCCCGATGCGATCACCACGTCGGAGGAGGAGTTTTTCAAAAATGCTTTGATCTGTTCAAAGTCCCGGTCGGTTAATTCCGCCCCGTTCTTTACGCAAAGGACCCCGTCCATCCCCTGGACGTTTTGGGTCAAGGGCTGTTGCTTCTGACGGGTCTTGGTCACGTCGGAGAGGACCTTTCCGTCCTTCAGCTCGATGATGCGGTCGGCGTACTGCTCCGCAAATTCCCGGTCGTGGGAGACCACGATAACCAGTTTGTCCCGGGAAAGCTTTTTCATCGTGTCAAAGACCTGCTTGCCGGTGTTGGAGTCCAAGGCACCCGTAGGCTCGTCGGCCATGATAATCTCGGGATTTTTCACCAACGCACGGGCAATGGCGATCCGCTGCTTCTGACCGCCGGAAAGGGTATTGGGCTTCCGCTTTGCAAAGCCGGTCAGATCCACCTGCTCCAGCAATTGGGCAATGGCCTTTTTGTTCTTGGGCTTCCCTTGCAGCTCCAAGGCCAGGGCAATATTATCTTCCACGGAAAATTCGTTCAGAATATTGTATTCCTGGAAAATAAACCCGACGAAGGTATTGCGGTAGGAGTCGAAATCGCTCTGAGAAAAGCTCTTACTGCTCCGCCCCTTCACGATAATTTCCCCTCCGGAAGGAGAATCCAGACCTCCGCAAACGTTGAGGAGGGTCGATTTTCCGCTTCCCGATTTCCCCAACAGGAATACCATTCCTTTTTCGGGGAATTGAAGGGTCACGCCGTCCAAGGCCCGGACTTCCGTGCCTTTTTTGGAATTGTAAATTTTTGTGAGGTTGACTACCTGCAACATACTTTTTTCTCCGTTTTCTTAAATTTCGCGGGGAAGGGTATTTTTCTCTTTTTATTATACGAATTTTTTGGCCCCAATGCAAGGACAAAAATCGCAACTTTTTTCTCCCAAAAAATTTGCAATTATTTTACATCCCCACTCTTGCATTTTCAAATAAAATATGCTATACTATATAGCGTAACCACGGGGACATAGCTCAGCCGGTTAGAGCGCTCGCTTCACATGCGAGAGGTCAAGGGTTCGAGTCCCCTTGTCCCCACCAACAGAAAAGTCCAATTTGTCGACCTGACAAATTGGACTTTTTTTAGAACTAAAAACCAAAGGGACGGAGGATGGCCCGGGCTCCGAACAATTCCCGGAAGGGAAAATATTCGGGACGGATCAAAAAGACCAGGGCCGCCCCGATAATGAGCAGCAACAGGAGAATGACCAGGATTTCCCAAAGGGCTCCCTTTTTCTTTTTCGGGTCGGGGTCGGCCGGGGGCTCCGTCGACGGCTCCTCCGAAGATTCCGGTTCAGCCTCGGGGGCAGACTCCGAAGAGAAGCCGGAGCCTTCCAGTCCTTCGGGGGTTGGGATGGAAGCGGGGGGCTCGTCCCCGGACTTGGGGCTGCGGATCACCTGGGCCAAGGGGATGCCGTAGACCTTTGCAAGGCGGTTCATCTGCTCCAGGGTCGGAGAGGTTTTGGCACATTCCCACTCGCAAATGATTTCCGGGCTCACCTCCAAAGCGAGGCCAAGCTCTTCGATGGTCATGCCGTGTTCCCGTCTCAGGAGAAAAAGATTTCGGGCAAATTCAATGGGATTCATAGGTACACCTCGTTTTTTTTAGCCGACGGCTCCGGATCGGACCGAAGAGAGGAAGGTAAAATATCCCGCCGTGGCACTGTTCGTTAAGGTTGTGGCGTATTGCCGGCGTTCCCCGTCCGGGTCTCCGGGATCGGGCTTGTTTTCGTAATGGATGGTGATTTCATTCCCCTTTACTTCATAGGAGAGCATCACGTATTCCGCCGTATCTGCGGGGGAAGGGGCAAAGGTTTTGGTGGTTTGGTCGTAGACCCGAACCTTGAGGGGGTCAAAGGGGGTTTGGGGATAATAAATTTTGACTTTTTTCAGCACGTTTTCCAAGGTTCTGGATGCTTCCGATTCGTCCCCGTCCACCTTTCGGTTCAGGGCTTCCACCGAAGACCAGACCGAGGGAGAGGACAGATCCTTGGCGTCGGAAAAAATGCCGTAGGAGCAAGGGATGTATTTTTCAAATAAATAGTCCGCCAATTGCTTTTGCTCCCCGTCTTCCAATTGACCGATGGGAAGTTTCAAAATATCCCGGGGCGGAAGCTCGTCCGTAGCGTCGGAATGGGAATCGGTGTCGCTGACCGGTCCGCCGGAGACGCTGATTTTATCCGAAGGACGCGAGGAGGAATGTTTCGGAGGGTTGTCCGTGTCGGTATTCTTTTGCTCGAAGGGCAAAAAAGAACAGCCTGCCAAGGACAGAACAAGAAAAACCGAAAGCAAAAAACAAAACCAACGACGCATAAAACGTCCTCCTTTCATTCTCGTAATTTTATTATACCTCATTTTTGAATCTTTGTCAACGGAAAATTTTCGACAACATCGTATAAATTCATTTCAGAGGGGAAAACTGTTGACGAAAAGAAACTTCTTTTCTATTTTTTAACGACGGACGGAGGAATTTCAGCATGTCGTTTCTTGATAAGATTGCCGTTCTTCTCGTCACGGTGGGTGCTCTGAACTGGGGTAGCATCGGGCTCTTTGGCTTCGACTTCGTTTCCTGGCTCCTGGGGGGCTCCGATTCGATCCTGACGAAGATCGTTTTCACCGTGGTGGGGATTGCCGGCGTTTGGGCGGTCTCTCTGCTGTTTCGTCCTTTGCGAAACGAGATCTCCGACGCTCTCGATCGGTAAAACCAAACGACGAAAAGACCGTATTTCTTACGAGGAATACGGTCTTTTCTCTTGACTTTTTCTTTTCTGCGTGTTACAATAGAGAAAAAAGAAAAGGAGCCCACTTATGACATCGGAGGAAAAAATTGTCGACCTTTTGGCCGAAGGCATCAACACCCTGCCCCGACTGAAGGAAGAACTGAAACGGGCCGGATTCGATGCGAAGGATCTGGAGACCATCCTCAGCGATCTGACCGAACAGGATTTTGCCGAGGTCACCAATCTCCACGGAAAAAACGTAGCACGGGAAGGGGACCGAATCTTAGACTTTGCCGGGCTGGAGCTCGCCTTGACCCCAGCCGGCGTAAAACGCTGGATGCTGGAGGAAGCAAAGCGGGAGGCAGAATAACCGCCCCGGATGCCTCCCGACGGGGGTCAAACCCGAAAAAATCATTGGCCCCGGGGAGTCCCGAAAGATATTGACCCCGAGAGATTCTGAAAAACCGGGGAGTCCCGAAAGATATTGGCCCCGAGAGATTCAGAAAAACCGGGGAATCCCGAAAAATATTGCCCCCCCGACATCCGGGAGAAATTGTTATCCCCGGGCGGTTTCCCCGGGATAATTTATTTTTTAATATTCCT
>JAZTWH010000075.1:0-5348 GCA_045635765.1 Eubacteriales bacterium
AAAAGTGATCCAGATCCCGATCCGAGACGGAGCCGGTGACATAAAAGAACAAATTGTTTCGGGAGAAGATCCGCCGGGCGGCGTCGGTCAGAAATTTGCTCCCCATCTTGTCCAAGGTTCCGGCTCTTCCCAAAATGGAACGGGCGAGGGAGGTATCCTTCCAGACGATGCCGTCGGAAAAATAATCCAGGGAGGTGGCCTCGTCGCTCTCCCGGATCTCCGACTTGATCCGCATCCGTTCGGGGTCGATTTCCTCCCGGGGCAAAACCATGGGATCAAAAAGGTGGGAAAAGACGGTGACGGCGTCGGAAAAATGCTCCTTTGCCCCTACAATATAGAATTGAACGAATTCCTTATAGGTTTCCGCATTGAAAGAAAGTCCGCAACGGTCCAAGAGAGGATAGAGTCCTCCCTTCATCCGATAATTGATGTTGCGGAAGACCATGTGCTCCAAAAAATGAGTCTCTCCGCTTTGGGATTCCGTCTCGTACATGGAGCCTGCCCGAAGGTACAGGGAGAGGCAAAAGCCGTGCAAGGGGGGATTCCGATAAACATAGACAGGGATCCCCGATGCGGTCATACGCGTTTCTTCCATATAATAATATACTCCTTGAAAAACGGCCCCGGAGTGCAGGGCCGTTGGGTTTATTTTTTTTCAACCAGTCCTTTGTAAATTTCCCATTGGCTGAAAAAGGGGGTGGCCGTAAAGGTTTTTCCCTGTAAATCGTTCACGATTCCGGCATCGGAACGGAAGCGGAAGGTTAGTTGACAGGAGGATAGGGCCTGGAACTGGAAGGGATACCCTTGATTTTTCTTGGCCGTGCCGTATTTGGTATCCCCCAGCAAGGGATGCCCCAGGTGGGCCATGTGGGCACGGATCTGGTGAGTCCTTCCGGTGTGGAGGGTGACCTCCAGCAGGGACACAGTCCCGTCGGAGGCCAGGGTCCGGTATGCCGTGCGGATCTCTTTGAATCCGGGGCCCGGACCATCAGAAACCTTGACGGTGTTGGTCGTCGGGTCCTTTCGGAGATAGGCGGTGCAGTCTGCCGTTGCCGGGTCCGGCCGGCCAAAAACGAGACAGCGGTAGATCTTCTCGATCTCGCGGTTTTTAATTTTCTCGTTGAGCATCATCAGGGCTTCGGAGTTCTTTGCCCCAATAACGATCCCCTGGGTGTTCCGGTCGATGCGGTTGCAAAGGGCCGGCACGAAGGCGTTTTCCCGGGCAGGGTCGTATTCGCCCTTGCGAATCAGATAGGAGATCAGCTGATTGGCGAGAGTATTATAGGATTCCCGGTCATCCGGCTGACAGATCAGCCCCCCGGGCTTGTCCATCAGAATGATATTCTCATCCTCGTAGACCACGCCGAAGGAAGGGGTAATCCGGGAAAGAGCCCCCGAGGGCTTTTTCTCAAAAAACTCGTCGCTGATATAAAATTTTAATTGGTCTCCCTCATGTAACACCGTGTCGGCCTTTCCGTGAACGCCGTTGACCCGGATACATTTGAGGCGGATGTATTTGTGAATCAGGGAGGGGGGCATGGTCCGAAAGGTCCGGGCCATGAATTTCTCCAATTTCAGGCCGTGGTCGTTTTTCCCGACTGTTAATTCACGCATGGAGTAATGCGGCTCCCACCAGACCGGCGTCGTTGCCCAACTGAGCCACGACCATTTTTCGTTCGGGAAGAAGACCCGCACCGAAGACACGCTTTTGAAGCATTTCGTTGACCGGTCCCAACAGGTAATCCCCTTCCTTGCAGATCCCTCCGCCGATGATAATCACCTCGGTATTAAGCACGTTGACGATGCTTGCAAGGCCGTCGGCAAGGTATTCCCGGTACTTTTGCACCACGCTTAACGCCGCAGCATCCCCCTTCTTGGCGGCGTCAAAGGAGGTTCTGCCGTTGACTTTGTCCAGGGGCGTTTGGTTCATGATGGAATCGGGATTGGCCAACATCGCCTCCTTGGTCTGACGGACCAGAGCCGTGACCGAGGCGTAGGCCTCCCAGCATCCCTTTCGACCGCAGGTACAGGGGACCCCATCGTGGACCAAAACCAGGTGCCCCAATTCCCCGGCCGCAGACAGGTGCCCCTCGTAAATCTTTCCGTCCAAAACAATGCCGCCGCCCACTCCGGTGCCAAGGGTGACCATGACGGCACTCTCGGCTCCCCGTGCGGCTCCAACCTTGGTTTCGGCCAAGGCGGCCACATTGGCATCGTTTCCGATATAAACGGGAATGTCGAAATGATTTTTCATCAATTGGCGGTAATTGACCAGCTTGCCGTATTTGAAATTGCCTGCGAAAATCAAAATTCCTTCTTTGGTATTCAAGCAACCGGGGGTTCCGATTCCGATGGAGCGAATCTCCCCTTCTGGGATTCCAGTTTCGGTCAGCAGCGTGCGGATACAGTGGGCCATATCCTGAAAAATTTCTTCAAAAGGACGCTGTGCACCGGTGGGCACAGACATTTTTTTGACGATTTTCCCCTCCGCAGTCACGATTCCCACGGCAATATTGGTACCCCCCAGGTCAATTCCAATATAATACATTCACACGCCTCCGAGATTCCTTTTTATAGGATTATCATACCATAATTTTATCCAAATGTCAAGGGGAAAAAAGGCGGAGCGGGCGTTCTTTTTCCACTCCCCAAAAAAAGAAAAGAGAAGCTGTAAGATGCTCTCAAATTAATTCGGCACTATATGGAATATTAAAAATTTTATGAACCCATTTGGGTTTCCCCAATAGGTTTGCTTGTAGATAAAAAAAGATTCCTCCCCGGTTCGGGGAGGAATCTTTCTTTCATTAGTCAACGAGGGAAATGATGGCCATCTCCGCAGCATCGCCCTGACGGGGGCCGCACTTCACGATGCGAGTGTAGCCGCCGTTGCGTTCTGCGTATTTGGGAGCGATTTCGTTGAAGAGCTTCTTCACGACATCTTCCTTGGTGATGAAAGCCATTGCCTGTCTCTTGGAATGAAGGGTATTCGCCTTGCCGAGCGTAATCATCTTTTCAGCGAGGGAACGAACTTCTTTTGCTCTGGTAACGGTGGTCTCGATGGAGCCGTTTTCCAGCAAATATGTCGTCATGCCGCGAAGCATGGACATTCTGTGATCGGTAGTTCTGCCAAGTTTACGGGTACCCATGGCCGGTTCCTCCTTTTAAATTTGGTAATTATTCTTTGTCCGTCTGGAACGAGAGTCCGTAAGATTCCAGTTTGGTGATGACCTCTTCAAGAGATTTCTTGCCGAGGTTGCGGACACGCATCATCTCTTCGGGAGTTTTGTTGATCAGTTCGTCGACCGTATTGATTCCTGCCCGTTTCAAGCAGTTGAAGGAACGGATGGAAAGCTCCAGCTCCTCGATGGTCATAGAAAGGATCTTCTCCTTGTCTCCGGTGGGATCGCCGACCCAGATTTCGGGGGCGACTTCCACGTCCTCAGCCAAATCAACGAAGAGGGTCAAGTGTTCACTCATGATCTTGGCCGCGTAAGAAACCGCACTGCGGGCGGAAACGCTTCCGTTGGTCGTAACCTCCAGGACCAGCTTATCGTAGTCGGTAATCTGGCCGACGCGGGTGTTTTCGACGGTGTAGTTGACCTTCGTGATGGGGGAGTGGGAAGAATCCATGACGATCAGACCGATGGGCGAGACCGGGGGCTTATTCCGTTCCGCAGAAACATAGCCGCGGCCCATGCCGATGGTGATCTCCATATAGAAATGCGTGTCTTTCCCGACGGTTGCAATGTGCATATCGGGGTTCAGAATCTCGATGTCGGAATCAGCCTTAATATCGGCTGCGGTAACTTCGCCCTCTTCCTGGACATCGATATATGCAAACTTCGAAGTAGTACCGTGGAGACGGGCGATCAGCCCCTTCATGTTCAGGACGATTTCGGTAACGTCTTCCTTCACGCCGGGGATGGTGGAAAACTCATGCTGAACGCCGTTGATCTTGATGGAAGTGACGGCGGCACCCTGCAATGAGGAGAGAAGCATTCTTCTCAAAGAGTTTCCCAGGGTAATGCCGTAGCCCCGTTCCAGGGGTTCCACAACAAATTTTCCGTATTTTCCGTCTTCGGAGACTTCAACAACTTCGATGGTCGGCTTTTCGATTTCGATCATAAATTGTACACCCTTTCATGTCTTACACGGATTGAGATCCGCGTGTGTTTGTTGCGCTGGCGCATCGGTGCAGAGGGGATGTCGTCCGCCTCTTCACCTACGCAGCAGTATAGCAGGGTACGTACGCCTTCGCCGGCGTACTTGCAATTTTTACTTGGAGTACAACTCGACGATCAGGTGGACTTCGATGGGCAGATCGGTGACGTCTTCGATCTCGGGGAGAGCGTTGACGGTACCGGTCAGATTTTCTTTGTCCAAAGTCAACCATTTGGGCATGGGCTTGCTGTCGTTTGCTTCCAGGACAGCTTTGATCTTGCTGGATTCCAAGCTCTTGGGCTTGAATGCAATCACGTCGCCCACCTTCACCAGGTAAGAGGGGATGTCAACCTTCTGGCCGTTGACGGTGAAGTGACCGTGAACCACCAGCTGACGGGCTTCGGGACGGGACATCGCAAAGCCGAGGCGGGTAACCACGTTATCCAGGCGGGTTTCGCAGATCTGGATCAGGTTATTACCGGTAATACCCTGCTTCTTGTTAGCCATTTCGTAGTACTTTGCGAACTGACCTTCCAAGATGCCGTAATATCTTCTGACCTTTTGCTTTTCACGAAGCTGTACGCCGTAAGGAGTCAGCTTGGAACGGCGAGCGCCGTGCTGGCCGGGAACCTTTGCACCCTTGCTGATGGGGCACTTCTCGGAGAAGCACTTGTCGCCTTTGAGGAACAATTTCGTGTGTTCGCGTCTGCACTGCTTGCAAACGGGACCTGTATATCTTGCCATATTCTTTCAATACCTCCGTTATACACGTCTTCTTTTGGGGGGACGGCAGCCGTTGTGAGGAATAGGAGTTACGTCTTTGATCATCGTAACGTCCAAGCCTGCAGTCTGGAGTGCGCGGATAGCGGACTCACGGCCGGTACCGGGACCCTTTACGTAAACTTCAACGGTCTTCAGGTCATGCTCCATAGCAGCCTTCGCAGCGGTTTCCGCAGCGGTCTGGGCAGCAAAGGGAGTAGACTTCTTGGAACCGCGGAAGCCCAGTTCTCCGGCAGATGCCCAAGAGAGGGTGTTTCCGTTTACGTCGGTAATGGTGACGATAGTATTGTTGAAGCTGGAGCAGATATGAGCAGCACCTTTTTCAATGTTCTTTCTGTCCTTGCGTCTTTTGATCGCAACTTTTTTCGCAGATTTCTGCTGAGCCATTCTGATATCCTCCTAACTAC